>NZ_JBFRLK010000045.1:0-326 GCF_041469805.1 Vibrio sp. 10N.286.48.C11
CATAGCCTGCATAAAATCGGGGAAGACCGCAGCGAGAAGCTAGAGTTCACGCCAGCGGTACTCAAAGTGTTGGAATATGTTCGTCCTAAGTACGCTTGCCGCCAGTGCGAGAAAACAGGCGACAGCAGCCGAATCGTTCAGAAGCCATCCCCTCAGAGCCTCATCCCTAAAAGCTTCGCCACAGAAAGTTTGCTGACCAACATCATTCTTGGAAAATACCAATACGCGATGCCACTTTATCGTCAAGAATCGCTGTTTAACCAGTCGGGTATCGAGCTATCACGTACCACCATGGCTAGGTGGGTCATCCAAGTCAGTGAGAAGTT
>NZ_JBFRLK010000045.1:1087-1207 GCF_041469805.1 Vibrio sp. 10N.286.48.C11
AAGTTCGCCCCGCTGTATGCCGCCTTGAAAGAGCACCTACTTCAACAAGTGGTGGTTCAAGCGGATGAAACGCCGCTCAATGTGCTCAAAGAAGAGAAGCAGTGTTATATGTGGCTCTAC
>NZ_JBFRLK010000046.1:0-86894 GCF_041469805.1 Vibrio sp. 10N.286.48.C11
CTTCAAGTTGAACGGGTATATAATTATTTAGCCGAAGAGTTTGACCAAAAATATTGTGCGCACAAGGATTGGTAGAATGAATAATTGTGGTATATGTTAACAAATTCGCCAAGTTTTTAGGTCTCAATAAATGGATAGCAAAAGGAAAGCTCGTTTAGCTGTTTTATTGCCTCGGATGTTGGTGCGGCGGTTACAAATATTTTACCGTATTCGATGCTAGCCTTGCTTATCAGGGCAATTGCATGAGTTAGCAAATTGTTGTCAGCAACAAATTACCAACAAGTACAGTCTGAAAATTGAAATGCAGCTGTGTGATTTTTGAACACTACCTTTAGGTGTCGTTTTCTGTTGTGGCGTAATTTCTACCAGTGATTACAACATCTGATACAGAGTGTATTGGTAAAAGCCGTGGAGGAAATATAACTAAAATTCACTTGGTTGTTATAGTGGTGGTCTACCCGTTTATTTCGAGCTTTCTGAAGGACAGCGACATGATATCACTCACGCTGAAAGTATTGTCGACCACCTTAAAGAAGTGAACATGTTTATTGCAGATAAAGGTTATGACAGCGCTGCATTAAGACAGTACGTAACAGATAAAGGCGGTGATACAGTGATAGCTAAACGAAATTATGGGCAAGATATTGATAGAGACGCGATGGATTGCTGCCTATATAAGTATCGTCATTTAGTAGAGAATGCATTCGCATGAATCAAACACTATCGTTCAATATCAAGTCGTTACGATAAACTATCAAGAAACTATGTCAGTATGCTGTCACTGGCATTCCTAATGATGTGGTTACCAATGTATGCTTAAAGGTAGCCTCCAAAGATCAATACGCCCTAGTGGATACAAAGCTGCTACTATTTCCATAAAGGCCTCCGACTACCAAACTAGCGCCAGCTACTTTTAAAATATTACGTCTTGAAACACCAAAGCTCATAAGAAACATCCCTTAAGGTAAACAACCTGTGCATATAGATTGATCAATATTTACTTTGGTTGATATCTATATCGCTGAGTTTTGTGAGCAGGCGATTGAATTACAGTATAAAGGCAAGATTTTGTGAATGAATGAGGATATTAGTGTAAATATATATGAAAATTAGTCGGTTATATTATACCCGAGCTCATTGTAGATGCTTGATTCCGTAGGTTGGTCGGCGTAATGATTTCTCAGGCGCTTTGTATCCCCCTGTGCCTGGCTAGTTGTCACTGTTAAAAATTAATCAATTAGCGGGGCAGTAACTGAGGAAATATGTCTCGTTACTCACAAGAAAGAAAAGAAGTAGTATTGAAAAAGTTGTTGCCCCCGCACTCTCGCTCTTTGACCGAAGTAGCAACAGAAGAAGGCATCAGTGATGCAACACTGTATTATTGGCGTAAACAACTTCGAGAATCAGGAGCTGTTGTAGCAAACAGTCATACCCCTTCAGAGCATTGGTCTATGAAAACTAAGTTAGCCATTGTTGCTGCGACGTTTTCTATGAAAGAAAACGAGTTAAGCCAGTACTGTCGTGAAGCCGAGGCAAAGAAACAAGCTAAAGCCGATAAGCATGAAATCAAAGAATTAAAAAACGAGTTTCGCTTTAAAGAGAAAGCATTAGCGGAAACGGCAGCCTTGTTGGTACTAAGAAAAAAGCTGAGGACCTTTTGTGAGGAAGAGTTTGAGGACTACTAACCTCAACCGAAGAAAGGCAAAATATCGTTGTGCTCATCCATGAAGCATGTCATAGCAGCTGTCGCTTGAAACGTGCGTGCAACGAAGCTGAGATAGAATTACGGACTTACCGCCGCTGGTATCAGCGCGGTAAGGTACAAGCTGATGAGCGACTAACGTCGATAAGACTCAAGCCTGTCAAAAAGCTATCTGAGCACGAATTGTAAGATATTATTGATATTAGTAATGCGCCCGAGTATGCCAGTTTACCGCCAATCCAAATAGTGCCAATACTGCTGGATAAAGGCCAGTATATTGCGTCTGAAGCCAGTTTTTGTGTTAAAAGAGGCAGGACAGCTTAACCGTAGAGGCCGTCAACGTAGCCCAAAAAACCATCGAAACCAACAGGCTACACAGTGACGGGTCCAAATCAGGTATTTACTTGGGATATTACGTATCTACCTTCGAGTGTTCTTGGGCAACATTATTATCTTTAACTAATTGAATACATATATAGTCGAAAAGTTGTCGGGTATGACGCCTATGACCGAGAGTGTGGAGAGATGGCATCTCAACTGCTTCAGCGCCCGCTGATGCGGGAACAATGCTCGATCAGCATTGGTGCTGCACTCAGATAATGGTGCGCCAAAGAAATCGTTGACGTTCAAAGCAAAAATGGAGGAGCTTGGTATTACGTCATTTTACAGTCGTCCTCGAGTGAGCGACGACAATCCGTATGTAGAGTCACTGTTCCGAACGTTGAAATATGCCCCGATTTGGCTACCAAAGGGGTTTGAAAGCGTTGAACAAAACCGTTCTTGCGTAGAAACTTTGTAATCTGGTGCAACACAGAGCATAAACATAGTCGCCTGAAATACGTGACACCTTCAGAGTGACATAGTGGAAAGGATGCTGAGATTTTAAGGAAAAGAGCAAAGGTGTTGATGGCACCTCGCCAAGCAAAACCAGCGCGATGGTTAGGAAAAATACGCAACTGAGAACCAATCAGAAAAGTTCACCTGAACCTAGAAAAAGAAGTTGCTTGATAATTAGTCAAGTCGTGACTGCTAGCTTGAAAAATGCCGATATAACGTATCCGGCAAAGGCATTTGTAACATTTTATTTTTAATATAATGAGTTATATTAAAACGGTTTTAGGACGATCCATTTTGAATTAAGCTGATTACGTGTTATTTCCTCATATGCTTAAGGGGAGTTGATAGGTATCGTAATTGCCGCTAATTATTAAAGAATAAGAAACTCCAAAGGCCCTATTGTTATAGAACCTTTGGACAACGCTAGTTTTTGGAATGGAGCTAAAAGGTTAGATTAGTTTAATCGTCTTCGTTTTCGGTGTCGCTGCGCCAAGGCGTTCACTGACGGGGCTAGGGGATGAGTTACCGACCAAAACTTGATAGCCCCCTGTCCTCCAGACTCTCTCGCCGTTCGAGTTAATCACTTTTAGTTGTTCAGGGGCGATAGTAAAGGTCACCATTTTTTTCTCTCCTTGTTTCAGAGCGATCCGCTGGAAACCTTTTAAACTAGTTTGAGGTAGATTATCTGTTACTTTTTCAGGGCTAATGTAAAGTTGAACAACTTCTTCAATATCGTAGCTACCAATATTTTCTACTTCAATTTGCACCTGTAGTGAATCGTTTTGACTTAGCTCGTTAGCGTTAAGGGTTAATTGTTTGAAGTCGGTTTCAGAGTACGTTAAACCAAAACCAAATGGGAACATTGGCTCTTTGGTCATGTATTTATAAGTTCGCCCCTGCATCGCATAGTCTTCGTAATCCGGAAGCTGAGCTACGTTTTTCGGGAAAGTGATTGGTAGGTGGCCCGATGGAGATACATCACCAAATAGCACATCGGCTACAGCGGTGCCGCCTTGTTCACCAGGGTACCAGATTTGAAGAATAGCATCGGCGTGCTCTTCGATACCTTCAAGAGAAACTGGGCTACCACTGGCGACGACTAAAATTAGCGGACCTTTCTTTTTCTCTATGATTTGATGAAGATAATTAATCTGGTTTTGTGGAAGCTTTAGGTCTTTTTTATCGCCAATATTTGCAGAAGCGATAGCATCGACCTCTTCTCCTTCAAAATCCGCACTTAAGCCTACTACGGCGATGGTGACATCAGCACTAGCTGCAACATTTGGCGCCCAGTTTTTCGGGTTTAAGTTATCATTAAAAGGTAATGCACCACTACGATAGTTGAGGGAGGTGCCAAGTGAAACGGCTTCTGAGATCCCGCCTAATATCGTGACTAAATTAGGGCTAATACCGTAGTAGTTGCCCATAAGCATATCGGCTGAATTGGCAAAAGGACCGGTAACATACGGTATTTTAATGTCTTTTGATAGTGGCAGAACATTGTTGTCGTTTTTCAAGAGAACGATGGACTTTTGTGCAACTTTACGTGCCAGTTCTCGGTGTTCTTTGCTGTTGATCACCGATGGAGGAATTTGGTTGTATGGGTTATTGCTTTGATCAGCATCGAACATGCCTAGTTTAAAGCGTGTCTTAAATAGTTGCTCTGCACGTTGGGTTATAAGCTCTTCAGTGACTAAACCTTGTTCAACCGCCTCTGTGAGGTGGTGATAGCTGTAACCACAGTTTAGTTCAACCCCAGCTTTTAAGGCGACTGCAGATGCTTCAGCAGCGTTTTTTTTGTACTTGAGTTTTTCGAATATGCCGTGGATCGCACCACAATCTGAGACAACATGGCCGTCAAACCCCCATTGACCTCGTAATATGTCTTGGATCAGGAAGTGACTGGCGTTGGCTGGCACATCAAAAACGGCGTTGTAAGCGGCCATCACCGTTTCAACATTGGCATCTTTAACTAGGGCTTCAAAAGCTGGTAAGTAGGTTTCATAAAGGTCTTGTTGACTTGGTATTGCGTTAAAATGATGTCGAGAGGCTTCTGGTCCCGAGTGTACTGCGTAATGTTTTGCTGTTGCAGCAGACTTTAGGTAATTGGGATTGTCACCTTGCAAGCCTTGTACAAAAGCGATGCCGATTTGTGAGGTTAAGAATGGGTCTTCACCATAAGTCTCTTGTCCGCGCCCCCAACGTGGATCTCTGAAGATATTTACATTGGGCGTCCAGAAAGTTAATCCCGCATATTGGCTATGGTTACCCATAGATTGAGAAATCGAGAACTTGGCTCTGGCTTCGGTAGATATGGCACTAGCGACTTCTTTTGCCAAATTGGAATCAAAAGTAGCTGCTAAACCAATGGCTTGAGGAAAGATTGTGGCTTTACCATTTCGAGCTACTCCGTGTAGCGCCTCATTCCACCAATTGTATGACGGGACCTCAAGCCGCTGAATAGCGGGAGCATCGTTAAGTAACTGGCTGACCTTCTCCTCTAGTGTCATTTGTGATACTAAAATTTCAGTTCGTTGGTCAATTGGCAGTCTATGATTCTGAAAAGACAGGTCAATTTCCTGAGCTGAAACACAAGCTGTTCCCATGCCGATAAAAGCGATTGATTTTTTTAAGATATTCATTAATTCCTTCCTAATAATAACTTATTTTGGTTAACTACGTGTCGTTATTGGTTAAACTATAGTAATTATATGTCAACGTATATTGATATTTTTACAATCGCTTTGCTGTAAATAATTATTGTGAGCTTGGTCGTTATCTGGGGAAATGTAGTTGGTATAAGAAGAGCAACACTGCACTTTTTTGCTTGTTCCCAATTGAGAGTTGTTATTGGAATGCTTTTTGTGGGTTTACTTTAAAAAGTTAGCATGTTGCAGAATTCGTGTCAGTTGACATAACGCTTTATTTTATGATTAAGCACCTAGAGCCATTCATTATTCGCATCACCAAATGTTTGAATTGGTAAATTAATAAGGTGGCCAAAATAGTAACTGCTTACAAACCCGTTTAAAGTGAGTAATTAATGTTCGGATAAGTATCCTCGGTCTATTGATTGGTCTTTATGTTTTTTAGAGGTGCAGATGACGAAGAGACGGTTTTAGTTTGTTAGTTGTGTGTACCACATATTGTGGTTTGGCTTTTATTTCACTTTTGTCACACAAAGATAAAGTGACAGGCAACGACTAGATCGGGTGTTTGTATCTCTGCCGCCGTTAGAGAGAAGCCGTTTTGATCAAAATATTGATTTTGTCTTTTTCATGGTATTATCATGAAAAAGACAAAAGGTCATTAAGCAGGAAAAAGTAAATTAAAATCACTAACGATTAGACTTGATATTGCGCGAACTTTTCCCAATCGAATTCGACGCCAATACCGGGAGTATCAGGAGCAACAGCGCGGTGGTTGTCAACCACGAGTGGGCGTTTAGTGTATTCATCAATAGGGAAGCTGTGTACTTCTAACCATCCAGTATTGAAGGCAGAAACCAAGCTAACATGAAGCTCTTGCATACCATGAGTACACACAGGGACCCCGTGTTTTGTGGCTAAGTGAGCGGCTTGAAGCCATCCTGTGATACCGCCACAGTTAGACGCATCCGGTTGTACAAAACCAAGTTTAGCCTGTTCCATCGCATAACCGAACTCATGGATGGTATGAAGATTTTCACCCATGGCCAGTGGAATGGATGTGTTATCAGCAATTTCGGCATAACCTAGATAGTTATCAGGAATGGTCGGTTCTTCAAACCATGTGATGTTATATTGCTCAACCGCTTTAGATAGAGTGATAGCCTGTTCAACGGACAATGAGTAATTGGCGTCGATCATGAATGTCACGTCAGGTCCGATGAATTCACGTACGGCTTTGATACGGTCGATATCTTCTTGCATGTTCTCACGACCGATTTTTATCTTGACGGCATTGAAGCCATTTTCAAGATAGCCTTTAATGTTGCTTAGCAGCTTCTCTAATGGAAATTGAAGATCGATACCGCCACAATAAGCTTGGCAAGTATTATTTTTGCCACCTGCCATTTTCCAAAGTGGTAGGTTTTCACGCTTCCCCTTTAAATCCCAAAGCGCAATATCCACACACGACATAGCAAAACTGGCAATACCACCACGACCAACATAGTGAATATGCCATTCCATAAAGTCGTAGATTTCATCAATATTTGCCGCATCTTTACCTAGTATTGCGGGTTGAATATCATGTTCCAACATGGCTTTGATAGAAAAGCCACCTTTACCGCCAGTGTATGTGTAACCTGTCCCTTGACTGCCATCTTCGAGCGTCACGGTTGTGGTAATTAATTCAAAGTGGTCATGATCGCCATGTTTAGCATCAGAGAGAATCTCTGCTAGAGGGATCTTGAACAACTTCGTTTCAATATTTTTAATTGCTGTATTCATACTGTTCTCTATCTCATTTTTTCGCTTAAGCGACAGATTTAACAATTTCACGAACCAATCGGCCAATTTCAGCCCAGTTACCATCGTTAACCAGTTTTTTATCAACCATCCAAGTACCACCGCAAGCAAGTACAGCCGGTAATGCTAAGTAATCGTGAACATTATTAGGAGTAATGCCACCCGTTGGCATTACTTTAATTTGTTGGTAGGGGCCGAGTAAAGATTTAAGCATATTCAACCCACCGGAGGCTTCGGCAGGGAAGAACTTCAACGTAGTAACGTTTAGTTCTATCGCTTGTTCTACCTGGGATGGATTATTCACACCAGGAATGATATCAATGTCATGTCTTAAGCACGCATTGACTGTATTGGGGTTGAACCCCGGTGAAACGATAAAATCAGCCCCTGCTTTTTTGGCGGCAATCACTTGATTTTCGTTCAAGATGGTGCCGGCACCAATCAACATGTCAGGATAAGCCTTGCGAAGCAGTCTGACCGCTTCTTCTGCGGCGTCTGAACGGAAAGTGATTTCCGCAACAGGTAATCCATTTTCGACCAGCTGTTCGCCCAATGGCAAAATATCTTCTGCGCGGTCAATAGCGATAACGGGAATGACTTTATACTGAGCTAACTGTTTATTTAATAGTGACATTATAATTCCTTAACGATTAGTTGCCGACCATACGAGATTTCACTTGAGTAAGTGTTGGCAGTGGAGCAACAGCGCCGTAACCCGTAATGGTGATAGAGGCGGTCGCATTCGCGTGGGCTAAACAGTCTTCTAAACTCAACCCATTGACATAATGAGTACAAAATGAGCCTGCAAAGGAGTCGCCAGCTGCAGTCGCATCTACGGGCGTGACTTGATGCGGCTTGATGTGATGGCGAGTATGTTCATTTGCAACTGTGGCACCATCACCACCTTGCTTAAGTACCACCACTTTAGCGCCAAGCTTGAGGTAGTGATCGATAATATCATCAGGTTGCTCTAGTCCTGTAAGCAGTTGAGCCTCATCAACACTTGGAAAGCAGATGTCGACGTTTGAAATAGTTTCTTCAATAATGGCTTTCGCTCGTTTTAGCGACCATAGTTTAAGGCGCAAGTTAGTATCAAAAGAAACTAACGTATTATTGCTATTCGCGATATCGATAGCACTGAATACCGCATCACAACTCGACGCACTGATCGCTTGTGTAATGGCGGTAGTATGTAACAACTTAGCATGGCAGATGGCATTAACTGGCAAGCGAGCAGGGGTAATAAGCGATGCTGCTGAGTTTTTTCTCATAAAAGAAAAATGATGTCCCTTTTGATCATGGGTAATGAAGTAGACGCCAGTATGAGCCTCTGCATTAGAGAACACTTGGCTTGAACAAACTTGCTCTTGCTCCCACAAATCTAAAAAACGCTTACCAAACTCATCATCACCCAGGTGAGTCAACATTCCAACTTTTGCGCCTTGTCTGGCGGCCGCAATTGCGAAATTAGAAGCATCACCACCAAAACCACTTAAAAAATCACCTTCACCGCTATTCGTGTCTCTTAGCTGGCTAAACTCAAACATTGGTTCACCAAAGCTTAAGATTTCTGGATATTTTGGACTGATATCTTTCATTTTAATACTCGTAATTTGGTTTTAGATTAAAGATACAAGGTAAAACACCTGTATCCACTAAAATTGGTTGAACTTGTTTCCATGTTAAAGGTGGAGCTGCTCGTGGTCAACCAATTGATCCGATGTTTTAAAGCCTAAGATCACAGTTTTGCTATTTGTATAAACATTGTGTTTTACCCTTTATTGGTAAGGCATTGTTGGTTTGTTCTGGTGAATTACTCACTTAAAATTGTTAACTTCATCACTTATTGTTATTTAAATTGGTTGTCCAGTGCCTTGTATTGGTTTTGTGTTTGTGTCTATAATTGGTTCAACACGGCAGAAAGTAGCCGATTCTTAATATAATGGTCAATCAATCGGGCTTGGAATATGATATCAGCAAACAGAATTTTGGACGCCAAATACTCGTCTCAAACAAATTATGACAGAGCAGAACTACAAACGGATATTGTGCACCTTGGTTTTGGTGCATTCCATCGAGGTCATCAGGCGGTTTATAACGATCTTACAAACCAAGCAACAGGTAAGTTGTGGGGTATTTGTGAAGTTAACCTATTTGGTCCAGAAGACCTTATTCGCAATCTACAACAACAAAATGAACAGTTTACGGTTGTTGAGAAGTCTGCAAACGATACCCATACCCGATTGATCAGAACGGTTTCGGAGTCGATTCACACTCCGGTTGATGGCATTGAACGTGCAATAGCAAAAATGACTGAAGAACAGGTCAAAATCGTGTCTTTGACGATTACGGAAAAAGGCTACTGCACTGACCCTCAATCTGGTCGCTTGGATTTAAGTAACGAATTGATTCTGCATGACTTAGCCAATCCACAGTTACCAAAATCTGCAATTGGTTGTATTACCGAAGCATTACGTCAGCGTCGAGAGCTGGGTTTAACACCGTTTAGTGTCCTGTCATGTGACAATATTCCGGAGAATGGTTTGCTGACAAAAGACGCGGTTGTATCGTTTGCCAAAGCATTGGATCCAGTGTTTGCCTATTGGATCGAAGAGCATGTGACGTTCCCTAGCACGATGGTTGATCGAATTGTACCTGCGATGACGGAAGATCAATTTGATGTCATAGAGCAGGAAACTGGTTATCGAGACCCTTGTGGGATTGTGTGTGAGGATTTCAGACAATGGGTGGTTGAAGACAATTTTGTTGCTGGTCGTCCTGACTGGGATGTAGCGGGGGCTATGTTTGTCGGTGATGTTCTGCCTTATGAAGAGATGAAACTTCGAATGCTAAACGGCAGCCATTCATTTCTCGCCTACAACGGCAGCTTGGCAGGGCATGAGTTTATTTACCAATGTATGCAAGATGAGGCGTTGAAAACAGCAACGCTTCGTCTAATGACGCAAGAGCAAGCTAAATCGTTACAAGAAGGGCTTGAGGTCAATCTTGAGACCTACGCAAACCTTCTGATTCAGCGATTTAGTAATACCAATATTAAACACAAAACAGGTCAAATCGCGATGGATGGTTCTCAAAAATTGCCACAGCGCTCTATTGATCCATTTATGACACTACAGCGTCGAGGTATTGAAAGTGTGTGTCTTCCGATTGCTATTGCTGGATGGATGCATTACACCCTAAGCCAAGCGACCAATGGTGACACGATTTTTGATCCACTTGAGGCTATCTATAAAGAAATTGCCTTGAGTGACGCTCCGTCAGTGGAGAAAGCGAATGCACTGCTATCAATCGAAAAAATCTTTGGTTCACACAAATCCGAGAACCCAGAGTTTCACAAAAAAGTGATTGAAGCATTTATGTCTATTGAATCTAAAGGAATCAATGCTGTCATTGATTCTATTGCCAAGAATTAAGGAAACACCCATGAAAACACTTATTTGCCATGAACCAAATAGCATCGAATATATCGAACGTGATATTCCGTCGATCTTAGATAATGAAGTACTTATTAAGATTAACTCTGTAGGTATTTGTGGTACTGACATTCACGCGTACGCGGGCAGACAGCCATTTTTTTCCTACCCAAGAGTACTTGGACATGAGATCTGTGGTACAGCGGAAAAAGTAGGTCAAGCTTGTCAGTCGGTAACGCGGGGTAAGCGCTATTCTGTAATCCCTTGCGTACCTTGTGGAACGTGTTCTGCATGTAATGAAGGTAAAACAAACTGTTGTGAAAATGTATCGCTATATGGTGTTCATCGTGATGGTGGCTTTTCAGAATATTTAGCGGTTTACGAAGATAACTTAGTTGAACTCCCTGAGAATGTTAGCAGCTCAGAGGGCGCTCTGGTTGAGTGCTTCGCTATCAGTGCTCACGCTGTACGTCGTGCTGAGATTAACGCTCGCAACAATGTCGTTGTAGTGGGTGCTGGTCCGATTGGCCTTGCCGCTGCGGCAATTGCAAAAGCGGAAGGTGCTAATGTCGTTGTGGTTGATGTTGATGCTGGCCGACGCGACCAAGTGGTTACCAAGTTAGGCGTTCAATCTCTCAACCCGCTTGAGGACGATTACGTTCAAAACTTGAAAGCAGCTTTTGGCGGTGAGTTAGCGTGTGTGTTAATGGATGCAACCGGTAATAAAGGTTCTATGTCACGCAGTGTAGATTTGATTCGCCATGGCGGAAAAATTGTATTTATCGGCCTTTATATCGGTGACTTAGTTCTAGATGATCCAACATTCCATAAAAAAGAAACAACACTGTTGAGCAGTCGCAACGCAACTCGAGTGGATTTTGAACGCGTTATTGAGTTGATGGCTTCAGGCGCTATTAACCAAGATATCATGAAAAATAAAGACTATGACTTCCACACCTTCGGCAATAACTACAAGCAAGATGTTGTCGAGAATAAAGAGCTAGTCAAAGGCGTAATCAATTTTTAAAGGGAAGTAACATGTCTACAATCAACGTTAAATCAGAAGAGCTTAAATCTCTCGCGCTTGGCAAACTCCTTGCAGCAGGACTTGATGAAAAAACGGCAAATGAAGTGACGGATGTGTTAGTTCATGCCGACATCACAGGCGTGCACTCACATGGTGTGATGCGAGTTGAACACTATTGCAATAGACTTGCTGCTGGTGGTCTTAACGCAAACGCGAAGTTTACTATTGAACAAGTGTCTCCTTCGGTAGCCATTTTAGACTCCGATGATGGTATGGGGCATTCAGGTCTTATCGCGGCAACCAATCATGGTATTGAACTTGCCAAAGAGACTGGATTAGGTTTTGTCAGTGTTAAGAATACCTCTCATTGTGGCGCGTTGTCTTACTTCATGGAGCAAGCGACCAGTCAAGGTATGATTGCGATTGGCATGACTCAAACTGATACTTGTGTAGCGCCTCACGGTGGAGCAGAACGATTTTTGGGCACTAACCCAATAGCGTTTGGTTTCCCTGTTGAGGGTGGCACGCCAATGATCTTAGACATGGCAACCAGTGCAACCGCTTTTGGCAAACTATTGCACGCAAAAGAGACCAACCAATCAATAGGCGAAGGCCTAGCAATCGATGTCGAAGGCAATGTGACAACAGACCCTCATAAAGTTGAAAACCTGTTGACGTTTGGTGGTCACAAAGGGTCTGGTATCGCATTGGCAATTGATGCTTTGACTGGAGCATTGATGGGAGCAAACTTCAGCAATCATGTCGTACGCATGTACGGTGATTACGACAAGATGCGTAAACTGGCTAGCTTGGTGATTGTGATTAACCCTGAGAAGCTAGGTAATGCATTGTTCGCAGTGACTATGGCGGCGATGGTGTCTGAGCTGAGAGCTGTCGCACCAGTACCAGGTACAGAAAAAGTACTCGCGCCTAACGACCCACAAGTTGCTTACAAAGCCAAGTGTGAAGTTGAGGGAATCCCGATAGCGAAAGGAGTGTATGCGTACTTAACAAGCTAAACGGTTCCATTATACCTAGATAAAAACCGCCTTTGATTTGATAGTCGCATAGGCGGTTTTTTTGTTCACATAGCCTATTATCGGGAACTAAAAACAAAAACGTTAGCAAGTGATATGGTTTAGTCGCCAAACAGAAAGCATACACAAACGATCGTTTACATGCTGAATCAGATTTTCGTTTCTTCATTCTGAGAAGACTTTCAAATAGCAAAGTCCCACCATACCGCATCACTTATTACACTGACTTTTCTGTAATTTGGTCGCTCTATCTCCTTGATGGCGTTCATTGGTATGATCCGTACCAGCAGTTTTGGACACTGAGTTAAGTGAGTACAATCACTAATGAGGTGAACCATGACAAGCAAGAAGAAACGTATTATCCATTCTCCTGAATATAAAGCCGAAACCTTGAAGCTGGCAGAGAAAGTGGGAGTCGCTACAGCTGCAAGACAGCCTCGTTACATGAATCTCAGATCTGTGGGTAAGCGCTTAATTCTCGACACCATTCCCATTTAAACCCAAGCCCCGATAATGACAACAGTCATTACTCATTGAGGCTTATATGTCATCTCTACAGCAAACTTGGCACCGTCATGTCGAGGCATGGCAAACCACTAATTTCTCGCAAGCGCAATACTGCCGAACCCACGATCTAGACCAATCTCAGTTCAGTTATTGGAAGCGCAAATTCAATCGTACAAACTCAGTGATCACATCTGTCACCTCCAAGTTCGCCCTTGCACAAGTTGAAACCGTCACCGAGCATGTCCATTCATTGCTGACAGTAACGTTACCAAGAGGTGCGCAAGTTGAGGGGATTGATGAGGGCAACGCTCATGTCGCCGCAAAACTGATAGAGTGTATGAGCTAATGTGTCAGCCCACGCTAAGACGTGCTCTGACATTGCCGAAAGTCTACCTCTACCGTGATCCAATTGATTTTCGCAAGTCGCATCGAGGCTTGAGCGCACTCGTTGAGCTAGAACTCGGCCACAACCCCTTTAGCGGTGAACGGTACGTCTTCACCAATAAACGGCGCAACAAAATCAAGTGTCTGTTTTGGGAGGACAACGGCTTCGTGCTTTACTACAAGTCGCTTGCCGAAGAGAAATTCAAATGGCCAAAGCGTACCGATGAGCTAGTCACCCTCACTGGTCATCAGATAAATTGGCTGCTTGATGGCTACGATATCTCCTTGATGCAAAGGCATAAAAAGTTGGAATACGAGTCATTGTCTTAGCGACTTAATCGCCTGTTTTTGGTACAATAACCCCTGTTCCCATAAGGCATTTAAGGCAATTTTACTGTGACTTCTTCCGTTGACCATTTAGCTGAAGTCGAGCTCTGTACTAATCCGAAAGTTGAGCAACATGAAAAGAAAAAACAAAACAAAACAAAACAAGACCAGAGCAAGAACAACTCTTCTAAACCTCGTGGCCGCAAGCCACTATCTAGCGATTTACCTAACGGATGAATAAAAGACTGGCGCAAAAAGTACCTTCTTCGCCAAAGTCAAAGAAGAACTCGATATCGTGCCTGCTAAAGTTCGTGTGCTGTAGTACATGCAAGAGTATTCGACGATGACGACGGTCAATCCATGGTGGCTGCAGAGCTACCTAAACACCCACTTCCTGGCTCTCTGGGCAGCACAAGTATGATTGCCCATGTCATCACTTCAAAATACGTTGATGGCCTGCCGTTGTATCGCATAGAGAAAATGCTCCGTCGTTGCGGCGGCGAGCTCTCTCGGGCAACACTGGCGAACTACGTCATGAAGTCCGAAAAGGTGTTCCAGCCACTGGTGAATCTGCTACGAGAGCACCAAAACAGTGGCGACATCCTAGCGATGGATGAAACCCGTATCCAAGTACTTAAAGAGCCTGGCAAATCAGCCACCTCAGATAAGTACATGTGGGGCTCGTTAGGTGGTTCGCCCACCCAACAAAGTGTGCTGTTCCACTATGACCCTTCTCGTAGTGGCGATGTCCCTGTTGATTTACTTGAAGGCTTCGAAGGCTACCTGCAAACCGATGGTTATGCGGTCTACCAATTCTTCTGGCTAAAAACCTGAAAACAGATAGTCCACTTCTCATCTTTGATGATCGAGTTAACGCTATTGATGACGAGCACCGTAAAGCTATTCGAGAAACGCTGTACAAGGATGAGTTTTTCAAGGAAAAACAGATCATTTTTGCCTGTCATGGTGAGGAATTCCTCAAAACATTCATCAAGATATTGGAAAGGAAGCGGCAAGAGAGTCGGTAACATACGAGTTCTTACCGCAACGTGGGGAATCACACATCCAGGTAGCGTTTTTCACTTGCCCACCTAATTATGTGCTTGCCGCAATTACTCACTTGGAAAGTGCAGAATATCGCAATGCTCTGGCTTCCTCTCGATGTGCTTTAGAGCATTTAAGCGAGAAAGCATGGGGGCATTACAGCAGGCACTGTGATAAAAGCGATGGACTGATTAGTGTTTCAAAGAGGGCTCCACATTTACCACATGATTTAAGAGCTCTTGCTGAAAATTTGAAGGCTAAAATTAATCGCTCTAAAGCGGAGGTTCCTAATAAAGTAGAAATTGTAAGTACATTCGAAACTCTGCTAGGTGTCAGCGGACAAGACCTTCATTGGCTTTATTTGAATAGGGGAATCAAGAAGAAGCCGACAGAGATGAATTTGAATACGGGACTGTTGAAACCATAGTTTCAGCTTTGGATACTCTTGATAAAGCGCTGCTTAGTTAGTAGGTTGTAGATAAAACTTGCTGCCATACTGTTTTCGAAGTTTCGGACTAGATTTTTGCGTAAACGGTTAAGACCTCAAGCTAATCTAATCTGATGACAATGTGTTAGGCGGAAATTTCTAACACGCTTGTGTCCCAAACCTTTTCAGAGCCAGACAAAACCCCTATGTGTGACAAAACTTGTGTCGTAAGCGCCATCACCAGACACCTCTAGGATACTTCGGCGTGTTTGTTTCAGTAAGTTCGGGAGTACTTCTCCATCTGTAACCGTCGATAAACTTAGCTCGGCTGCAATAATTTCATGAGTGCTTGTATCGACGGCAATATGAAGCTTTCGCCAGACTCTGCGCTTGCCATCCGTCCCGTGTTTTTTGACTTTCCATTGGCGTTGTTGCCTAAATCAGTTGAACCTTTTTCGAGTCCTGCGATCTGAACCTTTATGATGGTTAGAGCGGTGACAACATGGGTAAGGCGGAAAAGAAGATAACTAACTGGGCGGAGTACAATAAGGCTTTGTGCAAACGGGGTTCGGTTACGTTCTGGATAGATGATTCAGCCGTAGATGCATGGCGATGCAAAGCCCATCATGGTAAGCGTGGTAGAGGCTTCCAGTACTCTGATACAGCGATTGAAACTGCCTTGATGATTAAAGGAATATTCTCACTACCATTGCGTGCTCTTCAAGGTTTTATCGACTCTATCTTTGAGTTACTGGATGTTCCGCTGACGTCCCCAGACTACACGTGTATCAGCAAACGCTCGAAGACAGTTCAGGTCAAATATCGTAACAAATCCAGAGGAGCTATTCGCCATATAGCCATTGACTCGACTGGTCTCAAAGTCTTTGGCGAGGGTGAGTGGAAGGTGAAGAAACATGGTGCCGAAAAACGTAGAACTTGGCGCAAGTTGCACTTAGCCGTTGATGTAGATACCCATGAAGCCATTAGTGCCGAGGTCAGTCTTGTAAATGTTGGTGATAGCGAAGTGCTGCCAACGTTACTCAACCCTTTACGTAGAAAGGTAGATACCGTATCTGCCGATGGAGCGTATGACACAAAAAGTTGCTATGAGACCCTGCAAAATAAGGGCAGTACTCCGTTGATACCACCTCGAAAGAATGCAGCGTTTTGGGAGGATGGACATCCCAGAAATGAAGCTGTAGAGGCTCTGAAAAACGGAACAATAGCGGAGTGGAAATCTGAGTCTGGTTATCACTATCGCTCAATATCTGAGACCGCAATGTCTCGATATAAAGGACTAACCAGCGGTAAATTGAGCTTGAGATGTTATAACGCTCAAGTGGGAGAAATCATGGCGAATGTCAAAGCTATAAACAAAGTCATAGGACTAGGTATGCCTGTTCGAAACTAACGGCGAGTCACATATGGCGTCGTTGGTCTTTAAACCGATTTGATCAACAACGCCCTTTCCATTCACCTTCGCCATAAACCTTAAGGCCAGTTGCATCAATGGCTAGGTGTTGTATCGCTCCTCTCGTTTTAGTCTTAAATGAGACCTCAACTTGCTTGGCTCTACGACTGATGCAGGTGTAATGCGGACAACTTAACGGCACATGGGCTAACCTAAATATCGAGTCGATAAATCCTTGCAGCGCTCTCAGTGGCATAGAAAAATCTCGCTTCACCATGAGCGCTGTCGTGATAGCTAAATCACTGAACCGACGTGGCCTCCCGCGCTTATTCTGTTTGCTTTGCGCCCACCCACTTATTGCTTCTTCATCAATCCAGAAGGTCAGAGAACCACGGTTAATGAGTGATTGGTTGTATTGCTTCCAGTTGGTTGTTTTGTAACGAGGTTTAGGCATAGGGCTACGAGAGAGAGTGGACGTAACTGATCAGATCGTAGGTTCTTAATTTAGTTCCATTGAATTACGCAACAAAGCCGCTAAACACATACGGCTTGCTGCGCAATATGGCAGATGTATGTATAAATTTAACCGATGTTAAATTTCTTTGAATGTTAACAATGCAAAGCCAGTAGAAATATAATAATTAATCGAGTGTGGTTTAGGAAGGAAGTAGAAATAGGTGTTTAATAAGTTCTAATCATTAAATATAAGTATGAACTTAAAGTTTTAATTCCTGTTTCATTACCTCTTTATAACGCGCATAAAAAATCCGACATTGGCGAACCAATATCGGATTTAAAATTCAGCAGATTGTTGGCGCTAGTCGTATTAACCAGCAGCAACCTGCATGATGAGACCACAAATGTAAGCGCCGTATGTACCGAGTGCGTAACCCAGTACCGCCATTAGGATACCTACTGGTGCCAATGCTGGGTGGAAAGCGGCAGCAACAATAGGAGCCGATGCAGCGCCACCTACGTTGGCTTGGCTACCTACAGCCATAAAGAATAGTGGAGCACGGATCAGTTTCGCCATCACTATCATTAGAAGGGCATGGATGGTGAGCCATGTGATACCAATGAAGAAGTAACCAGGGTTGTCTAGGATAGCTGTCACATCCATTTGCATACCGATAGTTGCGACAAGAATGTAGATGAATGCTGAACCGACTTTTGATGCGCCGCTATGCTCAAGGCTACGTGTCGATTTGAAGCACGAAGCGATCAACGCGAACGTTGTCACCATGACAATTAACCAAAAGAAGCCAGATGTTAAGCTGTATTTTGCAAGCTCTGGTGCGTTGGTTGAGATCCATGGTGCAATCATGTCACTGAAGTAGTGAGCTAAACCCGTTAGACCAAATGCGATAGCAGTAATCTTCATTAGATCGGTTGTAGTGGTAGGGCGAGCGTTTTCTTCTTGGTATTTTGATACCGTCACTTTTAGCTCATCAATAGATGATGTGTCTGCTTTCAGCCATGCGTCAATCTTCTTCTGGCGGCCTGCCATAACAAGCAGTACTGCCATCCAGATATTTGCACAGATAACGTCAACGGTGATCATTGCTGAGAACAGTTGGTCGTCAACCTCGAACACTTCTTTCATTGCTGCCTGGTTCGCGCCACCACCAATCCAAGAACCGGCTACCGTTGTTAGGCCGCGCCATACGTCGCCAGATACAAGGTCAGGGTTAACTTGGTCGATAATCAGAATAGCCAGCGGACCACCAATGATGATACCGACAGTACCCGTCAAGAACATGATGACGGCTTTAGAGCCAAGTCCGAAGATTTTACGAAGATCTGCTGAAATGATCAGAAGAACTAATGCACCTGGTAGTAGGTAGCGGCTTGCCACAAAGTATAGCTTCGAGTTTGAAGCATCAATGATGCCAAAGCTGTTTAATAGCGAAGGAACGAAGTAACAGAGTAATAGACCCGGAACGAACGAGTAGAATTTTTTTAGTGTGCTGTTTTGGCTACTTTCCGTGATAAATACACCGCCAAGAATAACAGCTAACATGCCCATAATTACGGCATCATTAGTGATCATTATTATATCTCCTTTAAGGTGAGCGCAAACGCCTCACTTTTTGAAGTGCAGGACTATACCTACAACTGCTATTCGTTACAAATTGTAACCATAGACACATTTTGAAATGCTTATGTTAATTTTGTTGGCTGTGATTTGTGAATTCACAGCGCAAGTTATTGGTGTGGTGAATTGGTCTGAGGTGGCATGTCCGTTGGTTTTTGATATATGCAATACAATTCAACCCTTAGAAAATGGTCGCTATAAAACACGTTGATAGCTTCTAGAATAGAGCGATCGCATAAATATCCGCTTTTATAGCATGGTTTATGTGGGGTTTGAATGTTTCAAAAATGTAAAAAATGAACTCGTTTTTGCATAGTTAAGAGAAATGCAAAATTATAAGTAGATCACATAAATTAGTGAGATTACCTGCATCAGGGGTAATGATTGGTAGTGATAGGTGATTTTTGTAGAGAGAGAAATAAAGAAAAGCGGCTTAAAAGCCGCTTTTTGATACGTTTAGAACAATTGCCTAGCATTCATCTTCTTCAAAGCAATCTGCATAGCCTTTCGGTGGTGGTGTCCAACCACGTTCTGAGCGAGAGTGTTTGTCTGAACGATCTTTCTTCATGTCTTCTTTCATTGCTTCTTCAAGGTGAATGAAGATTTGTCGGTAGTTGTTGTCGTAGCGCGGGTTCTCTTCCGCTTCAGACCAAGCTTGGTACAGTTTTTCAGACTTACGGCTCTCAACACGCTGATACGTCGATTTTTGTTGTTCGACGAAGAATGGGTGATGACCTAACGAACGTAAGGCTTGTGCGCCCATTTCAAGTGCTGAGTGATACGTTTCTGATTCCACAAAATCAGCGCCAGCTTCTCTTAAGCGGTAACTATGACCACGGTCGAATGCGCGAGCCAAGATTTTCACATTAGGGTAGGTGTGTTTTACATACTTCACCAACTCCACGCTTGAGTCTGGGTTGTCGATAGCCACAACAAGCATTGCGGCCTCTTCGACTCCGGCGGTATGCAATAAATCGTGACGAGTCGCATCACCAAAATAGGATTTAATATTGATAGATCGCAACACGTCTACTTGATTAGCTTGATGGTCTAGCACGACGGTTTTAACATCGTTTGATACCAGCAATCGGTTAACGATCTGACCGAATCGACCGATACCAGCAATGATAACGGTTCCTTTTTCTTCGATGGTATCTTCTTCACGGTCGTTTGATTTTTGCTCGTAACGAGGAAGAATCACTTTATCAAATAGAATGAATAACCCTGGTGTTAGGAACATTGAAAGTGCCACAACCAACGACAGCGTTTGAACGATGTCAGCAGGTAACACGTGGTTTTGAGCCGAGAAGCTCAGTAGTACAAATCCAAACTCACCGGCTTGCGCCAAGCTCAATGTAAATAGCCAACGGTCACTGTTTTTGATTTTGAAGATTAACGCTAGCGTAAATAGCACCAAGGCTTTAAGAAGCATAACGCCAAGGGTGAGGCCAATGATTAAACCAAAGTCGTTGAACAGTACATCAAAGTTGATACCCGCACCCACGGTAATAAAGAACAAGCCAAGCAGCAGTCCTTTAAACGGGTCAATATTAGACTCAAGTTCGTGGCGGAATTCACTGTTCGCCAGTACCACACCTGCAAGGAAGGTACCTAAAGCGGGTGATAGCCCGACCAAGCTCATCAGTGCAGCAATACCAATCACCAACATCAGTGCGGTTGCAGTAAAGATTTCACGCAGGCCTGAGCTCGCAACAAAGCGGAATAACGGGCGACTCAAGAAGTGCCCACCGACAACAACAATCGCGATAGATGCTGTGATCACTAGGCCATAAGCCCAACCAGGCAGGTCAGCAACAAGACTAAGCTCTTCGTGGTGATCAGAAGCTGAAGCGACCGCGCTTTGTGCAGCTTCGATTAATTCTGGTAGCGCTAATAGAGGAATGAATGCCAACATAGGAATGACGGCAATATCTTGGAACAGTAACACCGAGAAAGCGTTCTTGCCGCCTTCCGTCTTGGACAGCCCTTTTTCGTTAAACGTTTGGAGAACAATTGCCGTTGATGACAGTGCGAAGATCAAACCGATAGTCAACGCGATCGTCCAAGGTTGGCCGAAGAATAGGGCAATACCCATTACAATCGCGGTCGTGCCACCAACTTGCAGACCACCTAGCCCCATTAGTCGGTTTCTCATTGCCCAAAGCATCTTAGGCTCAAGTTCAAGGCCGACTAAGAACAGCATCATAACCACACCAAATTCGGCAAAGTGTTGGATAGTTGTGGTCTCTTCACCTACGAGACCAATAATTGGGCCAATCACAACACCAGCAATGAGGTACCCAAGTACAGAGCCGAGGCCAAGTCTTTTGGCAATAGGCACGGCAATAACTGCTGCTACTAAGTAGATAAACGCTTGTAGAAAATATCCCGTCATTATTTAACCTCTGCCATCAGTTCTTCTACGTAGTGGTTTAGCTTTTCTGCCTTACTGGCTTTTTTGATATTGATCTCGCCAGCAACCAACGCCTCTAACAGTACTTTATAGCTATCGACATGCTCTTGAATGCGGTTCTCTTCCAACGCGGTACGCGAACCAAATAACGCAAAGGGCGCGAGGTAGGTCATCCCACACAATGAAGCGGTTTGTTCAATTGGGTGAAGCAGTTCGCGAATAGTGAAATGGTTGTAGCCATCACTTTGGTAAGCGTCTTTTTTGCCCCCTGCAGTGATGCTGCATAACAAGTTCTTGCCTTGTAGTTCGTTGCCATCGGTACCGTAGGCAAAGCCATATTCAAGAACAAGGTCTTGCCACTCTTTTAGAATCGCCGGTGTTGAGTACCAATACAAAGGGAATTGAAAAATGATGATGTCATGGTCTAACAGGCGTTTTTGTTCACGGTCGATATTAATTTTGAATGTCGGATACTCGGCATAGAGGTCGACACAGGTAACGCCTTCAATGCGTTTAGCTTGTTCAAATAAGGGTTTGTTTGCTTCAGAACGATGTTGAGAAGGGTGGGCGAATAGCACCAAGACTCGATTTTTCGACATATAGCCCTCTTTGTTCATTAACGAATAAAGTTTATTGGAATTATAGATATACAATAATAGAAGAATGGTTGAACAACAACGAATTGGCCCATACTTCTCTATTTAGATACGAGTGTTTTTATGTGTTTAATTATATAGAGCGTCAGCTATTTTGTGTATTTTAGGAGCAAGTAGCCGATGACTGAGTAAAACTAATTATTCACGAATAGTAAAAGCGAATATGGGCATTTTATGTCACCGTTGGTGGGTAACGTAAATAATCCAATAACCCTACATAGAACGATAATGAATAAGGAAAAAACTATGAGCATGGACTTGCGTCAACAATGTGATTTGTTGCTTTCTGGTCACCTAGAACCGACACCCGCACAAACATTCGCTCAGATGGCTGAATGGTGTGAAACACATAATGTGAGCCATGATATTTACGGTGATGGCGAATTTATCGAAAGCTTTGAAAACAAGGTCGCAGAACTGCTTGGCTATGAAGCTGCCGTGTTTGTGATTACCGGTACCATGAACCAACCAACTGCGTTAGAAATCGCGTGCCAAGAGAAAAGAAACCCAGTGGTGGCGATGCATGAGTCGAGCCATATCATGCGTCATGAACGCCAAGGGTATCAGCTCCAAAATCGTTTCAACGTGCTTCCTGTCGGTAATGTATTTCGTACTTGGAGTGTTGATGATTTAAAGGCGTGGCCAGATGAGATAGCAGCCGCTCTATATGAATTGCCGATGCGTGAAATTGGCGGCCAATTACCAGAATGGGAAGAGCTTGAAGCGATAAAGCAATACTGCAAAGAACAATCGATTCACCTTCATATGGACGGTGCGCGTTTGTGGGAGTGTGGTGCGTATTACCAAAAGCCATACAGTGAAATTGCTGAGGGTTTCGATAGCGCCTATGTCTCGTTGTATAAAGGTCTTAATGGGCTTGGTGGTTCATTACTGCTGGGCGATAAAGCCTTTGTAGCGAAAGCATCGGCGTGGATGAAGCGTCAAGGTGGTAATGTGTATCACCGAACGCCTTATGTGGTTTCAGCAGCGATGCAGTTTGATGAGCGATTAGAACTGATGCCTGCTTTATTTGAGCGCACCAAACAGGTGTATCAAATACTGCAAGATTACCCTCAGTTCACCGTTAACCCGCAGCAACCGCAGGTCAATATGCTTCACCTGTACTTACCAGTGAGCTACGAAGACGGCATTATTGTGCGAGACAACATCGCGAAGAAGCACAAGATTTGGATAGGAAACCCAGCGATTAGCGAATTGCCAAACCAATGTAAGATTGAATGGTATGTGGGGGATAACTTGCTGAATCTGCCTGATCATGAGCTGATCGACATTCTTGATTTAATAAACGAAGAGCTTATTTGATTACGCAAGAGTTGATCGCAGACGAATGGATCTAATGGAAATGGATACAGGAAATTGGTCCGGTATCCATTTATGAAGACGTAACGATAGGCTGTGTTACATATACTGGTTGATGTACACGTCGACTAAGAACATAAACACTGGAACCGTGCTAAGAACTCCGAAGAAGACGATTGGCACCCAGTTTTTCATTTTCTTTTTAGGTTGCTCAGTGTTATTCATAAATTCGGCCTTAAAGTAGTTGTCGTGTCTGTTTAGCTTTTGGGTACTAAAAATCTAAGTGCATGGTATCAAATAAATGGGTTTAGCCCTATGTGGATTTAGAGAACCGTGGTGTATATCAATCACATAAAATGTAAGTGATTCATAAACGGTTCATAAAGGTTCAACAATAATGAACCTATTAGAAAAAGTATTGCCTCACTCGGCATATAAAATAAACAGCATTCAAAGATTTGGAGAATACAGAATGAAAACAATAGGAAACATCATTTGGTTTCTATTCGGTGGTGTATTTATGGGGTTGGCGTGGTGGTTCTTCGGACTGCTCGCATTCCTAACCATCGTTGGTATTCCATGGGGTAGAGCGTGTTTTGTTATGGGTAATTTCTCATTCTTTCCATTTGGTCAGGAAGCGATTTCGCGTGATGAACTGACCAATGAAATGGACATTGGTACGAGTCCGCTTGGTGTGATTGGTAACGTTATTTGGTTCTTGTTTGCGGGAATCTGGCTTGCGATTGGTCACATCATGTCAGCAGTGGCGTGTTTCATTACCATTATAGGTATTCCGTTTGCTATTCAACACCTTAAATTAGCAGTTATCTCGCTAGCGCCAATCGGTAAGACGGTTGTTGATAAGCGTGAAGCAGAAGCGGCACGAGTAAGAAATTACAAAGGTTAAGCTTACACTCTCAGCCTGATTGAACTTAATAAGCACATCGCAGGATGTGCTTTTTTGTACCTTTGTTGTTATCTCCCTTCCCGATAGTCGCCTCAAACATACTAACCAGGTCTGTCTGAACTTCGATGTTGGTGAACTGGATATTACTGGGCTATACATTATTGGGTTAGACATTGTTGAAAAGCACTTCAAGCCTAAGGGTGATGTTGGCTTCTTCGATATGCTTTTCGTAGGGTTCTCGTTCCCATTGATAACGAGGGATGACTTCGTAAAACAGCCACTCTTTCCATACGTTTTGTCGGTAGGTAATCGAAACCTGAGCGTATTCGTAATGATTATGAGGCTCATCCGTTGCATTAATCGTGGCGCTATATTGAAGCGCTTGGTCTTGAGCAAGGTAATGGTACAAGGTTAATCCAGTACCATAATTCCAACCTTTAAGATCGTTGTTGTACCCTGCAAAACTTGACCATCGAGCTAAGAAATCATCACTTAAAGAAAGATCAAAATCGATGTCAGAGATCTCGCCTGTTTCTTTCTTTTCTCGATATACCCGTTGGGTAAACCTGAATACTGTATCGGTTGTGAGTGGGTAGGTAAAACGGTAGCGAGCTTCGATGCGCGGGCGCAATGTCGCTTTAATGTTGAAGCTGCTATAGCCTTTGGCGTAAGCGTCGTAACGCAGGCCTAGTGCACTCTCTAATTCATCAGAATCATTCGGAAAAAAATCCAAAAACTCTTCATCGCTAACAGATTCGTAGATCAACTTGAGACGTTTACTCACAAAAGGGAGGTGTAAACGCGCTTTGAGTTTTGTGGAGTAGTCGACATCGCCGCCTTCAGAATAAATAAAATCGTTATACCAACGCACAGACGTACCCGCTCTGGCATCTTCGGTAATACGGTCATCTACAAAGAAATTGTCGAACCAGAGTGCAGGTTGGCAAAACTTACTGTTCAGGAAGTGGTAGGCCTTTTCAACAGGGACATCTTTTAACGGCTGACTGTGACACTCATTTTGTTCCTCAGCCTGAACGGAGTATGAAATGAGTGACGCCAATAATGAGGTGCTAGCTATCCTACGACTCAATGGAACCTGTTTGTTATTCTGTATATCAATAGGTTAACTATAACTAAGCGACCGCAACAATGCGACTTTTTCGTGATGGGTCGCTATTGATTAACGGTTCTGGGGCGTGGGGAAGGTAAAGATCTGAAAGAGATTAGACAGACAAAAGATAACGGACTCAGAAGTTGAGTCCGTTTGTGTCTATATTTCTTGGTTTCTAGAGAAACGTTTAACCGTGAAAGGTTAACAAAGCTAGTTGTCTAGATTACATTGCCGCTTCGAAGATTGCCGAGATCTCTTCGTGAGTCGCTTGTTTAGGGTTAGTGAAACCACAAGCGTCTTTCAGTGCGTTATCAGACAGAGTCGGGATGTCTTCAAGTTTGGCACCAAGCTGCGCGATACCAGTTGGGATGTTCACGTCGTTTGCTAGTTGAACAATAGCATTGATCGCTGCTTCTGCGCCTTGCTCTGCTGTCATACCTTCAACATTGACACCCATTGCTTTTGCAACATCACGTAGACGCTCTGGGCAAACTTGCGCGTTGTAGCGTTGAACGTGTGGAAGCAAGATAGCGTTACATACACCGTGTGGCAGGTCGTAGAAGCCACCCAGTTGGTGCGCCATTGCGTGAACGTAACCCAGAGAAGCGTTGTTGAAAGCCATACCTGCCATGAACTGTGCGTAAGCCATCTGTTCACGAGCTTCAATGTCTTCGCCGTGTGCGACTGCCGTTCTTAGGTGTGCTTGCACAAGCTCGATTGCTTTAATAGCGACAGCGTCAGTGATTGGCGTTGCTGCAATTGAAACGTAAGCTTCGATCGCGTGTGTTAACGCGTCCATACCTGTTGCTGCAGTCAGTGATGCTGGTTTAGCAAGCATCAACTCAGGATCGTTTACTGAGATAAGCGGTGTTGTGTGCTTATCAACGATAGCCATCTTAATGTGACGCTCTTCATCCGTAATGATGCAGAAACGTGTCATTTCAGAAGCTGTACCAGCCGTGGTGTTGATGGCAATAAGCGGCATCATTGGCTTTTCAGATTGGTCTACGCCTTCGTAATCTGCAATTTGGCCGCCGTTAGAAGCAACCAGAGCGATACCTTTTGCACAGTCGTGCGGAGAGCCACCACCAAGAGAGATAACAAAGTCACAGTCATTGTCAGTTAGAAGCTCAAGGCCGTCGTTCACGTTAGTGATGGTTGGGTTTGGTTGAGTACCATCGAAGACGACAGCGTCAACATCACGTTGACTTAGAAGATCTTGTACCTGCTTAACCATACCGATTTGGTTTAGGATTTTGTCGGTAACGATAAGACCTTTTTTAAAGCCTTGAGACTGAATGCTATCAACAGCATCCTTTAAGCAGCCTGTTCCCATGAAGTTAATTGTAGGGATGTAAAAAGCACTAGACATTGGAAAACTCCATTAATTATGATTTTTAATTTCCTATATGGTGTCGGCAAATAACTGGTCGACCATTGATCTGAATCAAAAGTGGTCCCAAGGTACCACTTTGTGGCTATGAGGTGTGATAGGGCGCATATAGCAATCGTTTTTATAGTTTTTTGATGTGATCTTTGTCATTTATAGATCTTAAAGAGCCGATTGATTTTAGTCCTATATATCACAATAAAGATAAAATTATGGTATTACTCACTGGCTATGCATTCATTTGTTATTTTTTTCGATTTGTTTTCTGAGTCGATGGTAGGTGATTCCTCTTCTTCATATTCGTCAGAAGAAGCTTGTGGTTCTTCATCATAATATTTGACAAGAAACGGGGTAAGCATGACGGAAGAGGGTAAGAAGTGCTTCATAGTACCTCCCGGTACAGTAGGTGTGTTTCTTGTATGGTATTGGTTTAATATGTGGCAAAATTTGCGATACATCATTACTTGTTGCTTGTTTTCTATAAATTTTTAGAACTATATTCAGGCTCACAAAAATGGTAGTAGAATGCACACTTAGCCTTTGAGGCTAAGAAAGAACAAAAATAACACGGCTAGATAGCGCGAATAATAGGACAGATAATGAAGTACGATTGGATATTCTTTGATGCAGATGAAACCTTGTTCCATTTTGATGCTTATCAAGGAATGAAGCTGATGTTTTCTCGTTTTGGAGTAGATTTCAGCGAGCAAGATTATTCGGCTTACCAAAAGGTTAACTTGCCACTTTGGGTTGATTACCAAGATGGTCGTATTACCGCTGACCAACTGAAACACACCCGCTTCGAAAGTTGGGCTGAGAAACTAGAGACAACAACGGCTGCTTTGAACAGTGCATTTTTAACAGCGATGGCAGATATCTGTTCATTATTACCGGGTGCACAAGAGTTGATGGAGTCTTTAAAAGGCAAAGTGAATATGGGCATCATCACTAACGGTTTCACAGAGTTGCAGTCAATCCGTTTAGAGCGCACAGGAATGACGGGTTACTTTGATCACGTGATTATTTCTGAAGAGGTTGGGGTAGCTAAACCGGACGCTCAGATTTTTGAATATGCACATAAGTTGGTTGGGTTTCCATCTAAGCAAAGAGTGTTGATGGTTGGAGATAACCCGCATTCAGATATTCTCGGTGGACTCGATTTTGGTATCGAAACTTGTTGGTTAAACAGCCAAGAACAGGCAACGCCTGCGGGTATCAACCCTCATTATCAAGTTAAGTCACTGGCTGACTTACAAGCGCTTCTATTGGCTTAGGCAATAACGACTGCCACCAACGAATACGCAACAACAAATAGTTTGTTTCGTAAATTGCTCAATATTTGGAAGTCGCTTAAATTTTCGTAAATTAATAACTGATGGCCGAGTACGAAAATGTACTCGGCCAAATATTTTAAATTTGGTTTAGCTTATAGAGTGATGACCAGAAACAGATAAAGGAAGAGGCGTGCTGAAATCTCATCGTTATAGCTGCTACGGTATTGTCGCCATTTTACTGTGGAGCTGCTTGATTGCTCTGTCTCGCAGTGTTTCAGAACAGCTAGGTCCAATTGGTGGCTCTGCCAGTCTTTATACGGTGAGTTCGCTGTTGTTGGTCTGCGTTATGGGGCTGCCGAAATTGTCACGCTTCTCTAAATCTTACTTACTGATAGGCGGCGCCTTATTTGTTTGTTATGAGATTTTCTTGGCTTTGGCGTTAGGAATGGCAAATAGCCGACATCAAGCGATAGAGATGGCCGTAATCAATTACCTATGGCCAGCATTAACAGTGTTGTTTGCGGTGCTGCTGAGTGATAAGAAGATTAATTGGTTGGTTTATCCAAGTATCTTTTTGGCATTCTTTGGTGTGGCTTGGAGTATCAGCGGTGACCAAGGTCTGTCTGTTGAACAAATTGCTGCCAACATTGCGACCAACCCTAAAACCTATTCTATGGCGTTTTTCGGTGCGATTATTTGGGCGGTTTACTGCAACTACACCCAGCGCGTCGCTAAAGGCCAGAATGCGATTGTGCTGTTCTTTATCGCAACGGCGATCACTCTGTGGATCAAGTACGCATTGAGTGATGAAACTGGCATGGTAATGACAACAAGTGCGGCGATTGACTTAGCGTTAGCTGGCGCTTGTATGGGCGCAGGCTATGCACTTTGGAACACGGCGATTCTCGGTGGCAACATGGTGTTCTTGGCAACTATGTCGTACTTTACGCCAATCTTCGCTACGTTACTCTCTTCGGTGATTTTAGGCTTGTCGTTGACTATAACGTTTTGGCAAGGCGTATGTATGGTAACCGTTGGCTCACTGGCTTGCTGGTGGGTAACAAGAGAAAAGCCGACAGCAAATGCGTCGGCTTCTAAAAAGGTTCAATCTGAGTCGTAATTGGTTTTTCTGCCAATTTTTGTGAGGGGTTAGCTCGCAATATTGAGGTTCAGTTGAAGTTCATATGGCATCTTAGATAGGCGTCGCTTAAGTTGGCGGCGCGTACGTTCAATATCATCGAGTGCAATCGCTTCTTGATCGTTGGTATGAATATCAACGTTGATTCGTAATTCTGGGCCAACCTTCGTCACACCCATTAGTTCCAAATCTTGCTCCGCTTCTTTGTCTACCGCGACAACGTTCTTATCTACTGCATCACAAATATCTTTGGTCGCTGACATCATAAGCAGCTCACGCATGGCTTCACGTAACATGTCGAAAGGCACTTTGATGAAGTAGAAAGACATGAGCAACATCATCATTGGGTCGGCATATACCGCATATTCTGCAAGCGGAGAAAAAGTCATTAACCAAGCTGCTACGAAACCTGCTGTTACCGCGACACTCAACAGCGTGTCCATCTGCCACTGCTTAGATTCTGCCTGAATCAGACCCGAAGAAATACGTTTGCTCTTATTCGCGATGTACCACCAAGCGTAACCACAACCCAACACGTTGAAAATACCAAACAGAGTTGCAATAGAAGCATCAACTTCGCGACCACCCGTCATTAGGGCACCAATCGCAGAGTACAGTGAATAACTAACTACAAGCAGAATCACAACAGCCTTAATGGCAATAACAATCGGCTCGATGATCGCTCGACCGAACGGGAATTCTCTGTCTGAAGGGCGATTAATGTATTTTGAGGCAGCTAGTGACAATAAAGTTAACAGTAAGCTGATAAGAGAGTAGACACCGTCAAATACTATGACCAGAGAGCCAACGAGAAGACCCAACACCAATCCGCCAATTGCGAAGCCTGATGCTAAAAGGGCTGAGAACAATAGTACTCGATTTTCGTTTTGGCTTTTCCTGTCACACATAATATTTTCCAGATGTTTTTGATAACTTCATTGTTCTAATATTGAGCTAGCTTTACAAACTTTATCTGATAACTTTTATATGTACTATTTGAGTAATACATATAAATCAATAAAATTCAGTTGTTTAGGTTGAAATCTTGGTGTCAATAAAGTTGACGTTGAGTGTTTTTTGGGGATGATGTGCAACTGAAATAGGATCGTTTATGATTACTAAAACACATTAGTCGCTGAGGTCTTATTGGTCTTTTAGATTTGGTTGCGATGGACAAGGAGTGAATCAATATGAAGTTTGATGATATTAGTGATAATGAGTTGTGGGTGATTGCTAACCCGATCATGGATAACTTGATGGACGGTTCAACTAAGGTTGATCATGAACAGCACTGTCGAGACTTTACCCAAAGGATGAAAGACATTGTCACGCCAGAATATTTAGAAAAGGTGTGTCACCATTATCAGCACAGTAATGGCTTTTTTGCTGAGCGTGAACAAGTAGCGTTGTTTAGACGCTCAGACTCTATCGCCTTTGTGTGGAAGCAAGCCTACACCATTGCAAAGGGCGAGTTTGTGGCTGAAATGGTATTGGTTGAAGAAGACGGGCGTTACTTAGTGGATCACGTCATGGTCTTCTAACAAGCTAAAATTAGAAATCAAACAAGTAGTCGCTGAGCTGATCAGCAAGCCAGTTCATTCCTGGGTGTTCTGCCATGCCCGCTGCGGTAAACATACAGTAATCTTCTTGCGTTAAGCCGTAGGTGTGTTTGATCACGGCGAGCTCTTGTTCACGCAACAAGTGGCGAATCAATGGCTCTGGCATTACGCCCCATGCCTCTTCACGTAAAATCGTATCCAACATAAAGTCGAAGCTAGAGAAGCCGATGTAACGGCGCGAGAAGGGTTCAAGTTCAGGGTTATCTTTTTCATTAAGATAAACCATGGTCGCTTGCATCGAATTTCTCAGTACTTCATCAGACACTCGGCGCATCACGCTCAAATCATGTCCTTTTTTGCATACAGACATCATTCGAATCTTACCAAGCGGGTTGTAGATTATTCTTGGGTCATCGACACGTTCGTAATCGACACCAAATGCGAAGTCGACTTGCTGAGTTTCAACTAGGTTAGCTAAATCGCCGCTCGACGCGAGAACGAAGTTGAATGAGGTAGAAGGGTACTTGTTGTTTAACGCATGAGATAAGTCCTGCCACATTTCATCGGGTAGGGAGTCGTCTCGTGCAATCCAAATTTCCGCGTTGAATTCGCCTGAAACATGTAAGCAGGTTTGTTTAATACGCGCTGCTGTCACCAACATACCTTCGCAGTCTTTATAAATCGCTTTGCCTGCTTCAGAAAGTTCAACGTGGTTTCCGCTGCGCACGAACAGCTCGACATCTAACTCTTTTTCCAAGGCTTTAATCGACATGCTGAGTTTGGTTCGGTTGCATTCTAACTGGCGTGCAGCTTCAGAAACTGATCCTAAATCAGCAACGGAACAAAAGGCTTGGACTTGAGAAAGGTTCATTTCATTTCCATATTGAGCGGAGGTTGGTGCATATTATCTGAATATTGTGCTGACTATCTTAGAAATAGTCCATCTTTGCATGATAACTCTATGACGAATTGACTAATTTGGTTTACTCTGGGGAAGTTCCGAACCTACAAGAAGTAAAGATGGAGGCCATGATGGCGAAACAATGGGACGAGTACGCCGTTGATTGGGATAAAGATCCCGCGACCGCAGTATTCGCACAGTCCGTATTTGACCAGTTAACACAGCTCGTTGATTTAAACGGAACCCGTGTCCTTGATTTTGGGTGTGGTACAGGACTACTCAGCCAGAAAATATCTCCTTTAGCAAAAGAGATCATCGCACTTGATATCTCTGAAGGGATGATTGAAGAGTTAGATAAGAAAGAGTTACCTAATGTTGAACCGGTAGTTGATATTTTATCGCGCGGACTTGCGGCGCAGCATCCAGCATTCAGAAACCAGTTTGACCTCGTGGTAGCTTCTTCGGTGTGTGGTTTTATCCCGAACCTACAAGACACAGTCAGTCTGATTTACACGCTGCTTGAAAACGATGGCACGTTTGTGCACTGGGATTGGCATTTAGAAAGTGACAGCCAAGACTACGGAGTGAGCCAACAGCGTTCAGAAAACGTTTTGAGTGCGGCGGGCTTTGCAGTGGTTGAAGTCTCCACACCGTTCTCGATTGACACTCCGCAAGGAGAGTTAAAGGTACTAATGGGTGTTGGACGTAAACAAGCGCTTCCTGACCTGTAATCGTGTGTATGCCTTGAGTTAGCATTCAGAATGCTCATTTAAAATACTAAACCCACATTAACGACGTTACGGTCAGTTATGTGGGTTTTCTCTTTTGCGCACTACTGTTTTAAACAGAACGAGTTAGCGCTTTCTCATTTCTTCATTATTAACTCTGGTTTTTCTACTTCCCATCTCGCTCATAGAAAAGCTCAACACCGCTAGTTATAGATTCGTTATTTCCATTTTGGAAATGTAGTCTTGAATAGATTTCATTAGTGGAAATTTAGCTCTGAGATATAAAATAAGCCCATAACAATATTAAGGGTTTAAACATGAGCCACCAATCTGCTTCTCCACAACTTTCAGAGCAACAACAACGCTTTAGCAATATCATTTCAGATACCAACCTGTCACCAAAACTGAAGTCGAGCTATCTTGCCTTAGAAGCTGAAGCAAGCCTACCGTATATCCCGGTAAGCAATGAAGTAGAGCAAGCCTTACAGCAAGGCGTTCTGTGTGACATGTTTGAAGGGCAGGCACCATTTAAGCCGCGCTATGTACTTCCAGATTATTCTAAATACTTACATCAAGGCTCAGAGTATTTAGAGCTTAGCGCGGCAACTAATTTCGATGAAGCATTGAATATGCTTACCATCCTTTACCATCACGTGCCTTCTGTAACTTCAATCCCGGTTTACCTTGGTCAGCTAGATGATGTGTTGATGCCATTCGTTGGCGACTTATCGGAAGAGCTGGTTTACCAAAAAATTAAACTGTTCTGGATTATGTTGGATCGCACGCTGCCAGATGCGTTTATGCATGTGAATATCGGCCCGACAGACAACATCATCTGTCGCACTATTTTGCGTGTCGATGCTGAATTGAAACAGATTGCGCCAAACCTTACTTTTATGTACGACCCAGCTGTGACTCCTGATGATCTACTTCGTCATGCGGCGAGCAACATCTGCGAGTGCAGTAAACCACATATCGCGAACTACCCAGCCCACGCTGCTGCTTATGGTGATAAGCGATTTGGTATCGTGAGTTGCTATAACTCTCTGCCTTTAGCCGGTGGTTCAAACACGTTAGTGCGTATGAACCTGAAACAAGTGGCGTTGAAGTCTGAGGACAGTGTCGATTTCTTACAACAAGTATTGCCGAACTACAGTGGCATCATGGTTGAATTGATGAACGCGCGTAGCCGTTTTTTGCATGAAGAGTCTAACTTTTTCGAGGGCTTCCTGACCAAAGAAGGTCTGATTGAAGAAGATCGCTTCGCACCAATGTTTGGCATTTATGGCATGGCAGAAGCGGTCAACATCTTGATGGAGAAAGAGGGCAAAGCAGGGCGCTATGGCCACGATGAACAGGCTAATCAACTTGGTCACCGTATTTCTGAAAAGCTGGCTGAGATCGTTGAAAATTCTGAAGTGGAGTATGGGCTGGAAGGTAAAGCTCTGTTGCATGCTCAAGGCGGCATTAGTTTAGATGAAGATGTGACTCCAGGTGTACGTATTCCTTACGGTACGGAGCCGGACCCTGTGTCTTACGTTCGTGCGACTGCGGGTCACCATAAGTTCTATACCTCAGGCATCAGCGACATCTTGACCATTGACGAAACAGTTAAATCAAACCCTGAAGCGATGTTCAACTTGTGTAAAGGGGCGATTCAAGCGGGTTACCGTGAGTTTACGGCTAACGTGGCATCAAACGATTTGGTTCGTGTAACGGGTTACATGATTAAGCTGTCGGACATTGCTAAATATGACGAGGAAGGTTCGCGTACCAATACGACTTTCTTGGGAGCTGAAGCTGCGAAGAACACGGGCATATTAGAGCGTAAACCGCGCGTGGCGAGCTTAGAGATGTCGCCGACGTACGAATATCTTTAACGTGTGTTGTGTGTTTCGAATACGAACAATGTGAATTATGAAAATTTCTGATCTAACGACTCAAATGGCTAGGGTTAAAAATAATAAGACAGAAAAACAAGCGAAGGTCAGCCGTGTGCTGACCTTTTCTTGTGTTGATGGCCCGGGAAACCGCTTGGTGCTGTTTCTTCAGGGCTGCAACTTTGACTGTATAACTTGTCATAACCCACACACAATCAACCACTGTAACCATTGTGGAGACTGCGTTAGTGGTTGTCCAAGTGGTGCGTTGAGTGCTGTTGGTGGCAAAGTGATATGGGATCCGGTGGCTTGCACCAATTGTGACCAGTGTATTGATGTTTGTGGTCATAAATCGAGTCCGAAAATCACCACGATGACGGTTTCAGAAGTGCTAGAGCTTGTGAGATATAACCAGTTCTTTCTGAGTGGGGTTACCGTTTCGGGCGGTGAAGCGACCATTCAACTGCCGTTTATTATTGAACTGTTTGAAGCGATTAAAAGCGATGCTCAACTCGCGCATCTCACATGCTTTATTGATAGTAATGGTTCGTTGTCAAAACAAGGCTGGGAGAAGGTATTACCTTATCTTGATGGTGCGATGATTGACCTAAAATCTTGGCAATCAGAAACACACCAATGGTTGGTCGGCAGAGGCAATCATCGAGTGTTTGAGACTATCAATTACCTTGCAGATAAAGGGAAGCTACACGAAGTTAGGCTGCTGCATATTCCAAATAAAAGCGATCTTGAGGACGAAATTGAACAAGTTGGATATTACTTAAAAGGATTGCCAAGTGATGTTCAGATTCGACTGAATGCTTTTCAACATCATGGTGTGATTGGCAAAGCGTTAGATTGGCCTAAATGCACCGAACAACTGATGCAGAGCTTTCACGATAAGCTCTACACAATAGTTCAAAGACCAATGCAAACGCCAGAGGTTTATACCTAGCCTCTAAGTTGTTTAAGTCGCGAGATCAGGTTTCTAAGAACGTTAAGCTTCTAAAAATATTAAGCCTCTAAGAACAAGTCACATAACCACTTGATCGCTTGGTCGTTCATGTTGGGCTTGTTCCACACCAAGCTATACGCCACTTTACCGTAATCAAAAGGCAAGGGCTTACTCACTAAACCCTGAGCTTGTTTAGCATGCTCAGCCCATTGCTTTGAACAGGTGAACAAGAAAGGTGTGTGATGACAAAGCACGGCTGCAGCACCAAAGTCTGCTACTGATATCGCCATCTCTCTCGGCTGGTGGCATTGAACTAAGTTTTGCTCGAAGTAAGGTTGCGACAGCTCGTTATCTAAAATCCCAATGTGCTTATAATCTAAGTAACCTTCCACCGTCAGCTCTTGTTGAGCAAGAGGATGGTGTACACCCATCAAGCAAACCATCTCGTCGGGCAGAATCGTTTGCCAAACTAACTCTTTATTCTCGGTTGGCGGTTGAGAAATATCATGAGGTAACAAAATTAAGTTCACCTTGCCGCTAAGCAAAGCATCGAAGCCGAGCTGTTGTTTCGAATAGATGTTCAGCTTCGCTTTTGGTGCGAGTTCAGTCGTGATTTTGCTTATCTTCGACGCGAACACCTCAAAGGTGCTTTCACGCATCGATAGCGAAAAACTGCCTTGGTATTCTTGAGGGGTAAAACTCTTCTGATGCAGCAGACCGTTCATGCTTGAAAGAATCGCGTGAACCGTCGGAGCTATCTTCAGAGCAAAGGGAGTAGGGATAAGCTTGGTGCCATCTCGATAGAATAGCTCATCGTTAAGAATGTCACGTAATTGAGATAAGGTTTTGCTCACACTCGAAGGGCTGACAAAGAGCTGTTCGGAGGTTTGAGTGACGCTGTGGGTGTTCAGCATAATATGAAGCGCAGTGAGGTGCTTAAGGCTCACCCTAGATAAGTGTAAGTAATCCATTTATGACTCACGCATTCAGATTGGCTTGTGGCTTTGCATCAATGGCAGAACCGAACAAGCCAAATAGGATAAAGGTTATTTACGAGCTAACTTATGGTGAGCTCGTGAAAAGTGGCCAGCGCAAAATGCGCCCACAATCGATAGTTCACCCGCCAAACACAGTGCAGCACAGACTTCTGCAAGGGCTTGTGATTTGCCGTTGCCATGTAGCCCAAGTAAATCTAAACAGGCTTTTTGACTCGGTAAACCTGTACCGCCGCCAACAGTTCCCACCATTAAGTTAGGCAGTGTCACGCTAGCGTATAGTCCGCCTTCTTTGTTGAGCTCCATACGCGTCATACCAATCGCTGATTCAGCAACACACGCTGCATCTTGTCCGCAAGCGATGTAGAGTGCCGCCAGAGCATTCGCATAATGGGCATTGATGCCAATCGTGCCGCTCAGAGCGCCGCCCACAGTAGTCATTTGACCAAATTGAACCATCTTCTCAGGCGTGGTGTGTAGATACTTAGCAACAAGTTCTGCTGGGATATTAACTTCAGCGGTTACCTTTTTACCACGAACACTGCGTAAGGTTTGGGTATTCGCCTTCTTATCGCCTGATAAGTTGCCATCAAGGAAAGCATGGTCTGGCTTAACCGGCGTGTTTTCAATGATGTACTCAAATACAGCATTGGTGGCGATGGTCACCATATTCTGACCAGAAGCATCTCCGGTTAGAAATTCAAACACCAAGTAAACATGGTTGCCTTCGATGTTGATATTGATGTCGGTAAGTTTGCCGTGTGATGTTGTTGATTCTGCCAATCGTTTAAATTGGTCATATTGAGTCACAGCCCAAGCCACAAACTGCCCAGCTTCTACCAAGCCTTGAAATGCGAAACCAGGAGTACGCGTCACACCTTCATTGAGCAACATCGCACTTGCACCACCACAAGCTGTAATCAGTTTTGAGCCACGGTTATATGACGCAACAAGTGCAGCTTCTGTGGTTGCAAGTGGTACCAAGTAATCGCCCTCAGCAAACAGGCCATTGACTCTTAAAGGGCCAGAGATACCGACAGGAACCTTAACCGTACCAATGAAGTGTTCGATGTTTTTCTCATAGGCTTGCATCTGACTTTCTGTATGAGGATCGAGGAGCTCTGTTTGCGATTCTGCATTATCGAGCGCAGTCCAACGACGTGTGAGATTCTTTTCTGTCAGGTAGGGGCTAGGTGTCAGCTTATTGAGTGGCTTTGCAAAATGAGGCTGAAGCTTTTTTTCTAATTCGTCTGCGGAGATGTCGCCTCCTAAAATAGAAACATAGTCACGGCGATGCAGATTTAGTTTTGGCATAAATAGTATGAAGTAAAGTTTGTGCAGCAAATTGGTTTGCGCTGATTCTACCGAGTAATAAACCAGAAACAAGCGCCTGATATAATGAGTTACAGTTTGTGTGGTTGTTGAAGCAAAAAGCAGCAGAGTTTCGCAAAATATGCGCTGTATGTCAGTGTAATTTAGATATGAATGTCGAGAAGGCTACCGATGGCTTCGTTTTGACGATCAACGACACTCGCGCCAACGCGGTTGTAACTTGCGCTTTGTGTCAGTTTTATCAACGAGTCGGTTGAAGATGAAGTAGGTTCGGTTTGTTTGTCTTTCAAGGAAATGGATTGTTCAGGCTCAACCTGATTAAAGCTGAAATCGCTAGCTTGGAAAGTGTCGTCGGATTCTTGAGAGGGTTTGGAGGCTTGGTTAAGCTCAATAGCGGCTTCTACAGCCATGTTAGTTGACTGCTGAATAATGGCGTAACCAGATTGAATACCAGATATCGACATAGCAGAACCTTTTATTGACGTATGAAATGAGTCTAGGCGGACGATATTTTGAGCGCAATGGTGAACGGATGAAATTTACGGTGAAAATGTGAACTTAAGCTAAAATAGTGATGCCTGTCTATTAACTGAACAGATCATTTAGCGCATTTATCTCTTCATCAGTGAGCAAAGAAGGCTGTTCAGTTTCAAGGTTACCGTCTATTTCACCTTGAAGTGCTTTTAATTGCTGTGGGCTAAGAAGCTGTATTTGTTGCTTAAACGCTTCAAATTGCTGTGTATTCATAGTGTGACCTTTGTTCAAATCCATATGCTCTATAGAGCATAGCCTACTGATACAGGAAATCAAACAAGATTAAGTGAATATTAAATGAAGTTTGAAGTTTCCTAAAACTAAGACAACTATAAATTCCCTTGGTTGTTTTTTGTCCGAGAAATGTTAGGCAAAGTTAAGGCTTGGTCAATCAAAGTCAGAAAATTCCTACAATGTAAAAACTCCTGTAACCCTTGTGGGGCAAGGGTAGGCAAGTAATTGCTCTACCCAAATTGAGGTATAGGTAAAGCAATGTATAAATATGGCCAATGATCAAAAGGTGAGCAACTGGCGTTATCTTTTTGTTTTTACAGTATTTTGTTTGTTGTTCAAGAAGCCTCTGTTTCAAACGGCTTATCGATCTTAACCTTAACTGCAAACTTGGTCGCTAAGGTATGCAACTCAGGAAGCATTCGATAGATCAAATGGAGCTGTTGTAGAACCATTCTGACAGAACTCTCATCTTCTTCGCGCCACTCACTCAAACGTTTATCCAGCTCAGGGTCATAAGCATTTTTCACTTCACACTGTTCTTGATGAGAATAGAGTTGATCGTTTAGAGCGTCGAGGTGCTCGTGTATGACTCTGTGAGCATCTAACACCAGCTTGTGCGTCGCTTCATCATCGATACGTGTTCTGTGTGCACCCAGAGCAGATATATAACTGAGTAGAGCATGGTTGAGTGTTAGGAATCGGAAGCTCTCATCTTCAGAGGTGCGGTACTTGCCCGGTTCAACCAACATGCTACTGATAGCGGCAGTCAGGTTTGCATCATTATTATGCGCACTACGACGAGCGATACGATAGCTGAGGCTGTCTTTCTTACCAACACGGTATTGGCCGATGATCTGAGCGAGATAGTTTTTATTGGAATCAAGCGCATCTGCCATCACTTTGTGCAGTCGCTTCGATTGCCAATCAGGCAATACGTAAATAACAGCAAGTACGGCGAGGGCACAACCAATAAAGGTATCTGCTAATCTCGGTAACACCACCGCGTAACCTTCTCCTAACTGATTGAAGCAGAAGAGCACAAGCAGTGTGATAAAGGCAGTCGCGAATCCGTAGTTATTGATTCGAAAAGCAAAGAACATCACGCCACTGATCACAATGAACACCAACTGGCTCTCTTGAGACGGGAAGAAGGTCAGTAACGGAACTCCGATCAATAAGCCTGCGAGCGTACCAATGACACGCGCCGTCAGCTTTTGACGCGTTGCGCTGTAGTTTGGCTGACACACAAATAGCGTCGTCAGAAGAATCCAATAACCTCTCTCAATATCAAAGCCTTGGATTATTCCGTAGCCCAGCGTCAAAGTAATCGCCATACGAATCGCGTGGCGGAATAGCATCGAATCGGTGTGCAGGTTAGCTTTGATTTTGTGCCACATTGCCGTCAGCGTATGAGGATTGGTATCGTCTAACACACCTTCCTCGATCTTCTCTGCATCAGGGTTGCTGATATTTGAGAGCTGCTTTTCAACGGTTGCTAGGTTATTGAATAAGTAATCCAACTGGTTCAGCAGTGATTTCCACTCAGGGTTGTTCTGTTGGTGCAGATGATTTAGCGAAGACATCAGTTCATCAAGAGCCAGTACAGACTTGTCACCATGTTGGTATTCAGCACCGACTTTCAATGAGCTCGCTACTTCTTTACATGCTGTGGCTTGAGCTTCGAGTAGATACTTAAATCGAAACAGTACGTCAGAGCGTTCGAAGTGCTTAGCCAACTCCTGATAGCGATAATGGCTTGAGCTTACGCGTTCGTGAATATCTTGTGCGATGAAGTAGGTGTTAAGAAATCGGTCACTCGGCCCATCAATGTGCCCACGCTTAGAACGGTTGAGTAACGTCGCTTTACACATGTTGAGGGCATTAACGGTACTTGCGTTGAGCTTAGCTTCAATGATTCGGTGTGGTTGGGGAATTAAATCTGAAACGGGGTAGAATAGTTCTGCTTTTGAGTCGATGTAATTACCGATTTGATCGAATACCGTCGCTAGGTTTTGCTGAACAGGTTGCATTGGCCACACTATCTGCCAAATCATCGACATAAAATAGTACCAAGCGGCTCCCGTTAAAAGTAGAAGCGGTTGAAACCACAGGTTGGTGCTCTCGTGCGCGCCGAGCATGGTATAGATGGCAACTAACAGAGAACCAAACGCGATACTGGCGTATTTAGGGCCAATGGCACCGAGGATGATAAAAGAGAAGGTTGAAACAAAAAGCCCTATGGCGAACAACCAAGGTGTATTGAAGAGGATCTCAATAGAGAAAGCCGCGACGGCGAAACAGATAAACGTCAGCGTAAGTGCTTTCAAGCGCCCGGTAAAGCTATCATCGCTTTCTGCAAGGGCTGCCGCGATAACCCCTAAGATCAAAGGCGTGATCAGTGTGTTTTGTCCATAATACCAAGCAGGCACAACCACTCCGAGTAGGGTGATGAGAATTAATACGCTGTAATTTATGGTTTTATTTGCCCAATAGAGGCGTAATTTGGCTGAAAAGTCCACAGTCGCTCGCTTGACACACTAAAAACCATAATCCTAACAGAAATCAAGCACAAGAATTTGATACTTATCCATAATTGCCCGTAGGTGGTCATGATTGCGTCGATAAAATATGAGATATTATTAATTCTCATTGCATCATGATATAAATTCAATATTCCTAATTAAGAGCACACTCCAATGCAGCTAAGCGCTAACAAGACTGCACAATTTTTTATTCAAAATGAATATCATCAAGTTGAACTTGATGGTCCACGCTTGCTGTTATCTTCAGTGGGCAGTGAAGAGCGTATCCCGTTTACTATTTGGAGTGGCAAGATCGCGATCAAGCGCGGGTTGTTTTGGGGATCGTTACAGTTTTTTGCTAATCAACAAGACGGAAAACAGCGCAGTTGGTTAGTACAAGGTCTACCTTGGGATCAATGTCGTCAATTTGCACGCGCCTCCGTTGCTGCTTATCAGAAGTGGCACGACACCCAATGTGAACAATTGGCAGAACACGTTCCTCAATGGGAAGCTGAATTAACACGCCTTGAACAACTTCCTGCCTTCTTACCACACTCTAAGGTCAATACTTGGGTCGATATGGTCAACTCAGGCCTAGAGAGTATGACGATGACGCTTGAAGAGGCCGCGCAACGCATGCCAAAGCGCATTGCGAGGATGCAACCATGGTTATCTGAAACGGAAATCAAGCAAGCCGAAAGAAACCAGCAGTGGCTAGAGACAGAACGAAAAAATTGGGAAGTGTTGTTTGCGCAATGTGAGTCGTCGCCACTGAACTTGTCACAACAATATGCGGTATTGATGAATGATGATCACAACCTTATTTTAGCGGGTGCTGGTTCGGGTAAAACCAGCGTGCTAACGGCTCGTGTCGCGTATTTACTACAAAGCCATCAAGCTCAAGCTGAAGAGTTGTTATTGCTCGCCTTTGGTCGTGAAGCGGCAGAAGAGATGAAGCAACGCCTCGACAGTGCAATTGGTTTATCAGCCGAGAAGGTACAAGTCAGCACCTTCCACCAGTTGGGCTTAAAGATCCTCAATCAAGTTGAACCCGAACGCGTGGTTATTTCTCCGTTAGCACTTGATGACAACCAACGCCAAGCATGGTGCATTGATTGGTTGAAGAAGCACTGGATGACGCCGACTAACTTCAAACGTTGGCAAAAGCACTTATCTAAATGGCCAATCGCTTATTTAACGGGTGATGATGAACTAGGTAGTCATGTTTCAAACCTCAAGCTGATTGGTTGGCTTGAAAAGCAGCTTGAACAGTTGAACGCTTCTGGCTTAACCAAGAAAGAAGTACAGCAACAGCTGATTGATCACCGAGACTATACGCGCCTCAATAGTGAGCTTTCATTGTGTTGGCCATGTGTGACAGCGTGGCAAAAGGAACTGAAAGAACAGAATCATATCGACTTCTCAACCATGATCAGCCGAGCGACTCAGTATGTCGAGAAGGGCAAGTTTATCTCGCCTTGGAAGTTCATCATGATCGATGAGTATCAGGATATCTCTCCAGATCGTCTTGCCTTGGTTGAGGCGCTTTGTAATCAATCGAAAGCCGAGCACCAAGCCTCTATTTTTGCGGTAGGCGATGACTGGCAGTCGATTTACCAGTTTGCAGGCGCGGATGTAGATTTAACCACGGGCTTTAAGGAGCGCTTTGAAAGCTCGACCATTCATCACCTAGATACCACTTACCGCTTTAACAATCAGTTAGGTGCGGTGGCTAATCGCTTTGTGCAAGAAAACCCAATTCAGATTCCGAAAGAACTAAACAGTTTCAAGCAACAGAAGCAGAAGGCGGTGTACAGTGCGCCAAGCAAAGAAGTGGAGAAGATCCTCGATCAATTGAACCGTCAATCTAAAGGTAAAACCAACAAATCAGTGCTGCTGCTTGGACGCAATCATTACCACAAACCAGAATTGCTGGACGATTGGAAAAAGATCTACACCTCGATTGATATCAACTTCATGACTTGCCATGCGAGTAAGGGTAAAGAAGCAGACTTCGTTATTATTCTTTGTGTGGACGAAGGACAGTTCCCGACGAAGAAAAAACAGCTGCATATTGATGGTGCCTTGACCGAATCATCAGACGCGTTCCCTTATGCGGAAGAGCGTCGCCTATTCTATGTCGCGATGACGCGGGCAAAAGAGAAAGTATGGATCACACACAGTGGCGACGGTTCAGGTTTTGTACAAGAGCTGCATGGATCTGATTACCCTGTCGTTCGCAAAAAGTGATGTTACTTGACGTGATTGTCTAAGGTTAGATCTTCAATCTCGGCCTAATATCATAAGGTAAAGACATAAAGCAGAAGGAACCCGCTATGGAACATGGCTCTATTAACTACATTGAATTTGCAGCGAAAGACATCGCCGCCACTAAGGCGTTTTTCAGCCAAGTGTTTGGTTGGAGCTTTGAAGACTATGGCTCGGAATACTCAGCTTTTGAAGGTAAAGGCTTAATGGGTGGGTTTTATTTGGCAGATCTCGCATCGAATGCTGATCACGGTGCTGCGTTGATGGTTTTCTATAGCCAAGATCTTGAGCAAACCGAGCGCGATGTGATTGAAGCTGGTGGTCAGATAAACCGTGAGATCTTTAGCTTTCCCGGCGGCAGACGTTTCCATTTTAGAGAGCCAAGTGGCAATGAAATGGCAGTGTGGAGTGACAAGTAGCTTGTAATCAGAACTTCTACATTCAGACAAACAAAAGCCTGCGATTAAGCAGGCTTATTAGTATGTATTCATCTGTCTACATAAGCGTTAGGTACGTTCAGCAAGGTACGCTTCGTAATCTGGAATCTCGATGATCACTTCTTCTTCAAGCATCGAAGAGTTGAATAGGAAGTTAGCAGTAGCGCGGTTGGTTGCTACAGGAATATTCCAAACACTTGCGATACGAAGCAGTGCTTTTACATCTGGGTCATGCGGTACAGCATTAAGTGGATCCCAGAAGAAAATCAGCATATCGATTTTGCCTTCAGAGATAAGTGCACCAAGTTGTTGGTCACCGCCCATAGGGCCACTGATCATGCTTTTGATTGCTAAGCCTGTTTCTTTACTTAGTAGAGAACCTGTCGTGCCCGTTGCATAAAGGAAGTGCTTTTGCAGTTTTTCTTTGTTCTCTTTAACCCATCTTAGTAGCTCAGGTTTGAAGTGGTCATGAGCGACCAAAGCGATATGCTTGTGTGTTGGCATAGTGCGCGTCGTTTTTTGCATGGATGTTCCCTAAATTGTTGTTTCGTTTTTATTGTTTTGAGTTCTTAAGCCAATATAACACTAAGGATTCACACTGAATACCGGACGAAACTCAGAAGGTGACAATGAGTCGGCGATAATTTGATCTTTGAGTGTTGCAGGGGTTAGCGCTTCGATAATTGGTGCGCTGTGTTTCTCATAAGGTTGGCCGCGTAAGTAACTCGTGGCTTGTTTTACCGACAGTCGACCTTGCTCTACCATTTTGTCTGTAGGTGCAAAAAGTACCTTGTTACGAAGTAAGCCGCGATAAGTGCCGTGACTGAGGTAACTCGAAATTAACCCAATCTCTTGGGTTTTATCCGCCGCTCGTAGCTCACTGATTGCCGCTTCAATAGCGACGGCGCTTCCAACGATATATTGAATATCCGGTTGCTCGATCACCTGCTGGACTAGGTTTCTTTGCAGTTCTTTATCGTTGTCTGCCCAATAACTGATGGCGATTTTGATATCGCTTGATTTGATCGCATCATAAAAGCCAAGTGCCACAGGCTTAGTTCCACCACTCGCTTGTGGGCCAAGTAACAGAGCGATAGGTGTTTCGCCAGATCCTTTCGGGTGTCGTTTCGACAAAAACTCTCCGACTTGATACCCCATTTGATACCAGTCGACACCAACCGTACCTTTTAATACCTTTTGCTGTTCGTCATTAACGGTCAACTCATTCACGGTTGCGAACACTGGTGTTGAGCCAACCCAATCGCTGAGGTTGTCATGGTACGCATCGGGTGAAACTGTGCCTAAAATAATGGCATCGGCGCCCCATTGCGTGCAAAGCACCAGTTGCGAGGCTTGCTTGGCAACATTAGGGTACCCGCCAGCTTCTAATACTCTTAGTTCAACTTGTTGCTTTTCTGCTTCTGAAACCATTCCGTAGTTAACAGACAACCAGTAAGAATCCTTTAGGTGCGGATAAATGGCACAAATTTTCTCTTTATGCGATGTGGCTTCGGCTGGTTTTATCGGGCTCAATGGCTCGTTAGCACTTGCGACAGTGGTCACCGAGGTCAGTAATGAAAGAAGAATTTTTGAAGCAAAGGGTCTAGATAGCATGAATTGCCGTTTTATTGGTTTTAGATAAGAAACACTGCAAAATATAGCGTATTCTGCATGGGTAAAGAAGAACGTTTTAAGGTTTAGAGTTTATGTTGTTAGCTTCAGCGAGTATTGGACGCAAGCTGCTGGCCTCATTCTTAGTGATGGCACTGTTGGTTCTATTGTCTGCATTGATCGGTGTTTCTGGTTTTAGCTTTGTAGCAAAAACGGAAAGAAACGTCGTTGATTCAGCGCTTCCTGCCATGATCGAAGCTCGTCAGGTTTCTGAGTTGAGTAACCGGATTATTTCATCTGTGCAAACGCTTTCTAGCGCGAGAAACGAGGCCGAAAGAAAAGAGGCTGGCACTGTACTGTTCGATCAACTTGAGTCACTTCTTCAGCATATCAAAGACCTTGGTGTCGACAGTTTTGATTCACAGCTCCTCGATAAACTAGAAAATAATGTCCAAAGCGTTATTAATACACTGGCTGAGCTGGGTGTGTCGGTTGAGCGTAAGCTTTGGTTAAGCAAAGAGTTGTCGTCTCGTGTCGAAGAGATGCGTTTGCTCGCCGAAGAGCTAGAACAGCTAACACGAACCCAGGTTTTGAACACGGCTACCATTGCGGTTGCTAACGTAACGCACATTTACGATCTGCTAGAAACCAAAGAAACGGATAAAGCCTACCAAGCACTAGATGCACTTGTTGAGGTTGACCTTGATTTGTCTGAACGCTTGCACGAATTGCATTTGTTGGCGTTCAAAATGCTTAATCAAATTGAAGAAACACAAACCGTTACCAACGTAGAACGTATTCATCAAATCCAATCTGAGTTTGAATCTAACTTAAGAATCATGGCGCGTCGCGTAAAAGCGGTAGAAGATCCTACGCGTTCAGCGCAGATGTCTCAGCTTCTAGAAGAACTAAGAAAACGCCAAGTCGTGTTCGATATCTCGTTAGAACAATATGAGAACACCAAGAAGTCAGAGTTTCTGATGCAGAATACGTTGGAGTTGTTCTCTCAATTGAACACTACGGTTAACCAGTTGGTGGATGACTCAAACCTAAGCACCAAGAAAGCAGTTGATGAGCTAACGAGTACATTGAATTTGGCTCAATGGTCGCTGTCTGTGATTTCAGTTATTGGCTTGGTTATCGTCGCATTTATCGTGTGGCGAGTGGTGTATATCTCAGTAGTTAAACGCCTTACTGAATATTCCTCTGCCTTAATGTCTATCGCGCAAGGCCGTTTGAATATCGATATTTCAGTTAAGGGCAATGATGAACTGGCTCATATGGGCGAGGCGATCATTACCGCCAGAAATACCGCTCAGGCACTGCAAGTGGTGGCAGTGGGCGAAGCAAAGGCAAAGCGTGAGCTTGAAGAGCACAAAGAACACTTAGAAGAGTTGGTCACAGACCGAACTTATCAACTGCAAAAGACCAATGAAAAGTTGAATATAGAGGTAGGGAATCACGCTAAGGCTCGCAACGCCGCAGAACAAGCTAGCCGAGCGAAATCCGCTTTCCTTGCCACGATGAGTCATGAAATACGAACGCCGATGAACGGTGTATTAGGTACTGCAAGATTGCTCAAAGATACCGGATTAGACCCGCTGCAATCCGGCTATGCAGACATCATTAACCGCAGCGGTAAGAACCTACTCGCGATTTTGAATGACGTGTTGGATTACTCAAAGATTGAAGCAGGGCATTTAGAAATCCGTACGGCGTCGTTTGACCTTTATCAGATGGTCCAAGACACCTACCAATTGATGGAAGGGCGTGCCGCTGAGAAGAAGCTGAACTTTGATTTCCATATTGAAAGTGACGTACAACGCTATTGGCGTGGCGACGTAACGCGAATCAGCCAAATCTTGAATAACTTGGTCGGCAACGCGATTAAGTTTACGGAAAGTGGCTCGGTCGATATCTTTATCAGCTTAGATATCGAAGATGAAAATCGAGTGATGTTTGAAGTGTCAGATACCGGTGTCGGCATTGACGCTAGCGAACAAGCTTGTCTGTTTGATGCCTTTACCCAAACCGACAGCGGTCGCAACAAAACCGGTGGCACAGGGCTTGGATTAGCGATCAGTAAAAGCATCATGTTGGCAATGAACGGGGATATTGGCGTTCATTCTGAAGAAGGCGAGGGTAGCCAGTTCTGGTTCTCACTGCCACTTGAAGCCGGTGAGAAGATAGAAACGAAAGTATCGGTCATTGAAACGTGTATTCGAGCTAAAGTACTTCTGATTGAAGATAACCCCGTAAACTGCATCGTTGCTGAAGGCTTTTTGCATAACCTAGGACACGAGGTTGTGATCGCGACAACCGGAAAAGAAGCGAGAACCATATTCAGTGAGCAAGAGTTCGATATTGCGCTAGTGGACATTAACTTACCGGACTGCGATGGCGTTGAGTTAATTCAACAACTCAAAGACGATGCGCTTCAGCATGAAAGTGAAGAAGACGTAATTCGAAAAGTACCCCCAATGATCGCAGTATCGGCTCACGTGTTTAACGAAGAAGTGGAAAGCTACTTGTCGTCTGGCTTTGATGGTTTCTTGCCTAAGCCGTTAGAGAAGGAAGCCTTGTCGGAATTGATTGTTGAACAGTTGGACGGGCACACGTTGTTGCTGCCTCAGCCGGATCCGTCAGATGCTGTTTGTTGTCAATTAAACTCTAAACCTCAGGAGACCGAGCTAGACTTATCAGCATTGGCATTTGCAAGCTCGACACAACGAGCAAAGCAAGACGCGGAACATAATCAAGGAGAACCGATTGTGCAGATGATTAACCCTAAGATTATCAAAGACGACTTGGCTATTCTCGGTCGAGAAAAAATAGTGCAGATTGTTGGGTTGTTTGACCAAAGCAGCCAAGTCACTCTCGATGAACTGGTTGTGGCAAGTGCCGCTGACAACGCTCGTGAAATTAAGTCTTTAGCTCATAAACTGAAAGGGTCTGCCGGCAGCCTAGGGTTATCTGCACTGTTTGCTTTGTGCCAGAGCATTGAAGCGAGCGAGGATCCATTACTTCAATATCGCGATAATGCTGACTCGTTACCTGAACTGGTGAAAGACTCGCTAGCAGCGCTCCGAGAACAATTATAAAGTGGTTATTGGGCTGAAAGCCCCAAAATAAAAGCAAAAAAAGCAGGCTATTTCTCCGTATTAATATGAAGAAGTAACCTGCTTTTTTATTGTCGAATAAGAATCTAAGTAAGGCGTTCGAGGAACAGCTCTAAGCCATCTTGATATGTCCAGCTGCTTTGATCTTAACGTGAACCATGTTGCCTTGAAGGTAGCTTAATGGAATCTCGCTTCGTTCAATGATCGCGACATTATCGCTGCATGCGCCAGCTTCAATCGCCAGTTGCTTTGATTGCTCCTCCAAGCCCTTTAAGGTCTCTTCACGTGATGCTGGATCAATCGGTACGATCTTATCGAACTGGCCTGATATTTCTCCCAGCGCAACACCAATGGCATTCGCTACTTCAAAGTGCTCAGGGCGAACCACTTGGCTTACTCCTCCAAAATGATCTGGGAATAGTGCACTGCCGCCGCCAACCATGATTACGGGTACACTCGCTGCAGATGTCTTCATCTTATCGATGCCTTCTTCAACATCCGTGACCATTTGTTGGTAAACCTTGCTTGCTTGTTCGGCCGAAACACCAATCTCATCACTCAATTGATGCTCTGCCTGCCACTGCATTTGACCTGTTTTGAGTGCAATATCGGTGAGCGTAAGTTCATCACCATCAAAGCTACGCGCCGTTTGCGTTAGAGTGTGACCAACACTTTCAGGGCCTAGTTCGATACGTTCTTGCTCAAAACGAACCTTGGTGCCGCCACCAATGGCTAACGCCAAAATATCAGGCATGCGGAAGTTGGTTCTCACTTCGCCAATCTCTACCGCTAAGCTCGACTCTCTTGGGTAACCGTGAGTTAGCACGCCGATATCAGACGTAGTGCCACCCACATCGACCACGATTGCATCTTTTAACTTGGTCAGGTGGCTTGCTCCGCGAATCGAGTTTGTTGGGCCACAAGCCACGGTAAGAATCGGGTACATCAATGCGAATTGCTGCGACATCAGTGTGCCGTCGTTCTGACCGAAATAAGGTGTGGTGTGGATTTCATGATTGATGAGTGCATTACAAAAGCCGTCTACGAATCGTTTTGCTGTACCTTGCAGAGCCGCATTGAGGATAGTGGCGTTCTCGCGTTCTAAAAGCCCTAAGCTGCCCACTTTATGGGATAACGAAAGGTTCACCCCCGGAAGTTCTTGTTGAATCCACTCTGCTGCTTGAAGCTCCTGGTCGCCATTGACGGGAGAGAACACACCGCAGATAGCAATAGAATCCACTTGGCCTTTCATTTTCTGGCAAAGCTCGCGGATCTCAGATTCTTGAATATCGGCAATCAACTGGCCGTCGTATTCATAGCCGCCGTGAGCTTGGTAGAAGTGCTCCCCAAGCAGTGTTTGCCAAGCTTTGCTCCAACCACAGAGTGGCGGAACACTATCACCACTGGGAAGCGCTAAGCGAATCATGCCGACTCTATCTAAGCCTTTTCGTTCAACGATTGCGTTGGTGCATTGAGTGGTACCAAGCATCGCATGTTTCACTTGCTGACCATCAATGTCTGCTTGGTTTAATAGCGCAGTAATCGCGTTATCAATGCCAGTTGAAATGTCATGTGTGGTTGCGGTTTTTACTTTGGCAATCACATTTAAGTCTGCGTCGAGCAGCACACCGTCGGTATTGGTGCCACCTACGTCAATGCCCAAACGGCAGTAATCAAGCGTAATGTTTGTCATGCGACTACCTCTTCAATGCAGACTTTAGTTGTTCAATGGTTTGATACTCTACTGTGTAGCCAAAGTAACCCGGGCCCGCGACTTCGATGCCTTTGTCAGTGCGCCATTTAGGGTCGCAAGGGTAGGCGATAAGGTCGATGCGCTGCCCGTAACGAAGTTGTTCGGTTGTGATTGGCTTACCCGTTTCATGATCCAAGATCGAAATAAGATCTGGTGTTGATGCCAGCAGGTTATCTTGGTTCATGTCGGCGCGGCTTGTGCCTTTGTGAGCGAGAAGTAATTCGTTTTGGAACTGTACAAATACGTTATCGACACCGGTATCTTCAAACTGAGCCAGCTTTTCAATCACGACACCGCCTGTTGCAAAGCCACCATCGGTTTCACGTTGTATATCAACAATCTTGCCACTGATGATGGTATGGCCGCCGACAATGTCTAACACGGCCTGTGTGCCACTTTGATTGTTGTCATTCGCCAGTCTAATCGCTTCACCAATCTTCATTGCTTGAGTCAGTGTTGCAGGCAGTGCGCTGCGTTTTAGGTTCTTACCATTCATTGGGTAATCGCACATTGCTGCAGATCCGCCCATCTGTTCGGTAATTGGTCTCGCAAACTTTTCAGACCAAATACCGTCAATTGGGTAAAGTGTGACGACATTGCCACGCTCATCGGCCAATGTGTTTGGTGCCGAAGGGAGACCATCAAGAAAGAACGTCACCATCTGAGCTTCTGGGAATGCACGTCCCATCGCATCACAATCGATCACAGGAATGTTCTTTTGCGCTGCAACGAGAATTGGAATCAGCGAATTAAAACCGCCCACTTCGATAGGAAACGTTGCCGCTACTTCAGTGCCGAGCGCTTTTTCCATCGCTTCGAATGCAATTAGCATTTGATCTTTCGAATTGAGTTTCTCTACTGCGACGGTTGGTGCGCCAATCATTGAAGAGGGGACTGTCATCCAATTGTCTTGCACGTCTTCTAAAGGAATCATGCGTACAGGGTGCTTTGCCGTTGCAATGGCTACTTTCGCCATCAAGGCACCGCTGTATGGGTCACCGCCGCCGCCAGTACCTAATACCGTCGCACCAAGCGCGATATCATCAATCATTTGTTCAGTAATAATCACAACTACTATTCCTTATCACTTGAAGGAGAAAGCTTCATTAGGGCGAGGTAAATCACACCAGCGGCAAGAATGCCGTCTAACGCCGATATGCTGGTGAACGAAAACAGGTTGAAAAACTCTGGTGCGGTACAAGCGCTGAAGACAGTACCAAATGCCCAAGAAGCTAAACCTTTAAACATCCAAGCTGGAACTTGCTGGATGTTCTCAAAGCTCATTTTTGTTGAATCTAAAACATAATATTGAACGATGTAGACACCTGCCGCAGGCGCAATGGTTACGCTGAGGAGCATTAAGAAGTCAGTAAACTTGTTCACCATGCCGAGTTGAGCAATGCCAATACCGACGATGGTCATGATCACAACCAGAACAGGGCGCGGAATCTTCGGTAGAACCATCGACATGCATAAGCCGCCAGAGGTCAGGTTGCTACTGTTGGTGGTCCATTGAGCAAACACCAGTACGATGATGGCCGCCATGCCTAAACCTAGGGTGAAGAAGACTTCTACTAGGTCGTCGGTGCCTGTCATTTTGGTCAAGATCAATGCGATAAGAATGATGGCACTGTTGCCGACGAGGAAACCGATACCCGCTCCTAAAATCGCATCACGACGTGTTTTGGCGTAGCGAGCAATATCAGGTGCAGCAACCGCTGCCAAAATCCAGATAGACATAACAAAAGAGATGGCTTGGCCAAGCGTCAAAGGATCTTCAATCGATGGCGCTGTGCCACCTTGATAATCAGCGGCCATAAACAAACCGATGGTAATGAGTGTCACCATCAAAGGCACTGAATAGGTACTGAGTTTGCCTAAAGCACGAACGCCATAGATAGCCGTCATCATCATTAACACACTGCCGCCAATAAGAGCGGTGAGGTGTGAAATTATGATGTCGTATTTCGCCAATGCATCGACCATGATGAAAGCGAAGAAATCAGCCTGGAATGCGAACCAGCCAACTAATGAGATGCCGTTGATGAAACCAAGAATCTTACCGCCGTTACGACCAAATACTGCGCTGCTCACCAGCGGGGTAGACACACCAGCTTGAAAGCCAATGTTGGCACACAGCATCGCGATGATCGCCAATAAACCTGAACCAATAAACGTGGCAAGCAGTGCGTCTTCAAAACCAATACCGCTGCTTAGGATCGAGCCGAGAAACAATCCCGAAATATCGATGCCGATAGCCAACCAAATAAGGCTGATAACCCACCAAGATCGTTTGGCCTTCTCGGGAACGGGTTCCAATTCGAAGTCATCTATCTTTTTGTGGCTGTGTGTTGCTTCGGGTTTATTCACGTAAGCTTCTGCCGCCATATTGCCATCCATGCATTGTTATTCCATAAGTGTGAATAAAGCATACTGATGTATTTATTGTTAATAAATGAATATAATCAGATATAAACATAACAAAAAACAAATGTGAGTGGCAAAGTGAATTCAAACAATAAGTTAGATAAAAGAGACCTGCGAAGATTAGAGCTTTTTTGTGAAATTGCTGAGCAAGGTGGCATCAATCAGGCGGTCGCAAGCACTGGTATTAGCCAACCTGTGCTGAGTAATCAGCTTATTGCCTTGGAAAAAAGCCTAGAATTAACATTATGCCAACGTGGAAGAAGGGGGTTTAAGCTGACTCACGAGGGTGAGCAAGTGTATAAATATGCGAACCAACTAAAATCGACCTTAACCGACTTCGCTTATAAGTTACGAGGTGTACAGACAGAACTTTCTGGGCATGTGCGAATTGGATGCTTGGATAACACCGTCACTTTGCCCTATAACCCACTTCCTAAAGCGATCGAGACGTTTTACCAACGCAGTAACAGTGTAGAGGTGAGTGTTGATGTCGGCGATTTCACTCAGTTGAATGAGAAGTTAGCAAAGAACCAGATTGATATGATGATAGTGGTTCTAGGGTCACATCAAAAATCAGCGTTTCAACATAAATACCCACTGTTTGAAGAGCACAGTTATTTGTATGCGCGTAAGGATCTGGCTGAGAAGATCATGGACAAGGATTTCTCATTGGATGGCTGTCGTATCAACATGGGGGGCTATGCCAAAGATGAGATGTTCCGATTACTGAATATTGAGCAGTACGATTCCGTAAAGCCTTTTGATGGCTGGCATGTCGAGTCGGGTGTAATTTTAACCTTGGCGGGCACACACCTGAGTTTTTTACCGTCTCACTTAATCGACCGTGGCCATTATGACCAAGCCTTGATTCCGCTTCAGCCCGAGAAATGGAGCCTCAAGAGCCAGTTTTACGTGGTGTTGAAGCAACCTGTGGATTCCCTTTCTCCCGCCGCGCGTGCGTTTTTTGATGAGCTACACCAACCGGAAGCATCGGATTCAATATAGAAAACTCGTCGCTTCTCAATGGCACTTAAGATACTTTCCCTTATGCAAAAAAAACTCTGCCAAGACAGAGGGTTTTTGCTTTTATGCTTTATGAGTGAAAACTAACGGTTCTCAAAGCGGTTGTAATCCAACAAACCAAACTCGATTGGTTGGTCTTGTTGATACCAACGATGAACGCGATCACTGAATGGCCAGAACTCGCTAGAACTGCGTCGTACCGCAAACTTGTCTAGCAGCGCCACGTAGTCCTCTTCCGTGTTTAAGTTTTGCAGCGTTTTGACCAGAGTCGGAATCTCGCTCTCGGTTAATGACAGGTAAGCCGCAGGGTAGCTACCGACAACGCCTCTTACGAGGGTTAGGTCATCATTGGCGTAATCACGGTTACCTTCTTCATTAAACAAGCTAGAAATGTTGCTGTGCGCATTATTGTGAATCATGGTGAACAGCTGTTCTTCGCCGTTTTCGCCTTCAATCATGATCATGACTAATTGAGGTACATGACGTAGGCCTTCTCCCTTAATCAAATTCACTTGATTAAGCAGTGCTTCATTCTTTTTACCAAAACCTGTTTCAACAATATCAAAGCGATTATCGAGGACAGGTGCGAGCTTATCTGTGATCATGTTAAGCAGTTCACGCTTAGGATCGGCCGTTTTGTAAACCACACTGGTTGGTTGTTCAAAAGGTGCAATATTACGCTGCAAGTAGTCGCTCAATTGTGTGCTTTGGTTTTTATACCAACTTGAGTGTTCAATATGTCGCACGTCTTTAGGAAGAAGGGTTAAGAAATTACTCTCACCTTCAAGGCGTAAGAAGTCCATGAACATGCGTGTAATCAGTTGGTGGCCAAAGTTACCGTAGACATCGAAGCCTGCGACGAGAAGATAATGAATGCGTTCTAAAAGAGCATAATCAAGAATCCATGCCGTCTTAGGTTGCGTGCCAACTAACCCTTGCACAACAGAGGCACTATCAAAATGTCTAAAGATGGTGAGGGCTGCATTTGGGTTGACGTCATCGCCATCCCAAATGATGTCAGTGTCCAGGTTTACGCCACTTTCAAACCATTGGTTGGTGAAGTCTGATTTGGCATTTAGGTATCGTGCTTGTTGCTTCGCGTATCTTACCCAATTAGTGACAGGAACCGTATTGCTGTCTAGCTCACTAGGTAGCTTTAAGTTTTTCTTTTGGCTCGCGTAGAAGGCATTTATTTCTGGTAAGTCGGCTTTCTCGGGGTCAATGAAGAAAATCCAAAAACGATCGTTAATCACGTTTAGAGCAAGTTGACCTCGACACACTGGCCCTTTGATAAAGGCCATGATGGTGTTTTGAGCATTGTCCAACATGAAGTGGAAGCGCGAGTTTACTGGCAGCGCTTCAAACGAAGTCATTGGGTTAGCAGAAACATCAATGTTGTAACTAGGAAGTTGTTTTACTGAGTAATTCGCATCGACAAACCAGTTATTCCACTTTTGTAGACGTTCTTTATTAAGTGCGAAAGGCATGTGCGTTTTGTCGACGATGCTGCCTTGCTCTGGAATCAGGCGGTAGTAAACACGGTCTACTTTTGGATCGTCATAAGGGCGACGAGTCGTGATGCGTTTTACCGCTTCACCTGGTGGTGTTGCAGAGCGAACAACAGTGAAGAAACGTGTGGGTTGAGCTAAATCAGAAAAATAGACGTGAGATAAAAACAGGTGCTCATAGATGTAACGAGCTGAAAGTTGGCTCTTATTGTCACTTTTATTTAAAAAGCTTTCGTAGACATTAACGAGCTCTTGTTCCGTATCATTCAGCGGGATATGGTCGTTCATCAACGCGCCATTTTCTAACCAACTCATTAAAGTTGCGTATTCTGTTTTATCTAAATTTGGCATCCCATACGGCATTCCCCAAGTTGGGTAATCTCTCTCATATTGGGCATACTCTTCAATCGTTGGGCACTGTTGGTCTCGGTCGGTTGAAAAGTCGAAACCTTCTAGCTGGGTTTGATCGGGTAGAGGGTGATTCTCTTTCTGGATCAACATACGAGAAACAAGACCTGCATCGAGGTTAGCGGTTGAGTTCTGCATACGCTCATTGAGGACAGGATGAAAATCCGCATCACGCCACTCTTGTGTGGTTATAGCATCTTCAAACAAGCGAGTAGGGGCAGAAGCAGTTAAACGGGTACCTTGATAAACGAGTGCTTTGCTTGCACCTCGGTCTATACCTTCTACTGAAGACATCTTTAACTGGCAGGGCGCATCATAACAAGCGTGACAAACCACGCATCGGTTATCAATGATGGGTTTTACTTCGTTAATGAAGTGCTGTGCTTGAGCCGAAAGAATAGGGGCTTGGCGATCGCGTACTTGTTGCTCACCAAACAACTCGTCGAAGTTTAAACCCGCGTAGACGGCACAACCTGAGAAGACGCTAACAAAAGCTAAAATGAAGAGTTTTTTCAAATTCATACGTATTTATATATTAAGCATTTTCTCTAATTATATCGAAAATGATTGAAAATGCTCATGTTCTAACAATCTTATAGATAAGATCTTGATGGAACCGAGTAACTTGTCGATGCAAGTCACTCGCTTTTGCTCATAAATTAGGGCTTAGACCTAGCCAGATTAAACACTAAGAGCTAACAGCCATGAGCTAAGAGTAAGACTCATTGATTGACGTAACAAACAGAGAAAGGGACAGACAATCGCTCAAACTCTTTAATCCAGCGCCACTGGTTGTCTTGCAGTTTATCGCCAGGGCCTTTGACTTCAATCCAATGAAACTCATTGCCCTTGAATGCAATCAAATCTGGCATCCCAGTTCTAAACAGCTTTAAGTCACTCAATATTACTTTGAAGAGATCGACAACTAAGGCATTTGGAATCGAAGTCACGCTGTGTTCGATAAGTATCTTAGGGAAATAATTCCAGTGAACAAAGGGGTTCGCGATACCTAGCTTTTCATCGTGAGTATCAGGCAAATGGTTCAGCCCATGTTTGGATATCATCTGAAACACGGCTTCAATCTGTTCGGCTCGCTTGTCTGCGAAATCTGAATGGTACAGATCCAATGGTCGATGTTGGTATCGATTGATAAAGGCGCCTTCAACGTCTGCGAAAACGACATCCCAGAAAGCCAAACCAAACAAGCCACACAGAAAACTGTTTTCAGAAAAGTAGACATCCCAACCTTGGTTCTCATAATGCTGCTTCACCGCAAGCTCGACTCGCGTTTGGCTGAGGTCTAATTCCAGTTTTAACTCTTTGCAACTCGGCTTTATGGTTCGTGAAACTTTGTGCCCCTGTTTCCGTAGCAGCCGGTCTTCAAGCTTAATAGCGACTTCCAACTCTGACACATCCGATGGAGTAGCTTTCATTTGCGTGACAATGTCACACATTAAGTCTAGCGTGCCTTGCTTATCATAGATGCGTGCAAGTCGTTCTCTGCTCGGAGGAAGTGTAGATTGTCTGAACCAAAAGATAGCTTGGTCGTTTAGATTAAGCCTTTCAAGATCGCGAGCAATATCATTGATCAAACGCGATCGTTTTCTGGCAATACTTCTGTGTTCTGATTCTTCAGGAATCGCATTTAAAAGCAGTTCCAGAAACTCGCCATCTTTGCGGTCACCTTCTGAATACAAGCGTTGAATATCGCGCATCTGGATTAATTGATTGAGCTGATCCCTAGAGGTGAAGAAGCGGTGTTGCTTGCTTAATGGGTAGTTCTCAAAGGTGTTTAGCCCAAGGTCGCTTAACACGAACTGACTTAAGTCTTGATAGGTGTTGGCAAAGTACAGCAACAGTAATACATCAATCACTTGAGATTCGATGACGTAAATACAGTCGAAAGAGAGGTTTTGAAATTGATCAAAAGGTTGCTGATCAAGCCGTAACAACAGCTCGTCTTTCTTGGCATTTCTATGGATCTTAAGGGCGGGGAATACACTCAACAGCTCTGGTTTGGTGAGCAAGTGAAACCCGAGCTCGACCTCACTAATGGCGAGGTCATGCTGTTCTTCGGGATGACTCAACCCAATGAAGCCTGAGCTGTTTAGCTCTTGCAGTACGGTCTTTAGATCTGGGATCTCAACATAGTTGAGTTTATCGCTGCGAAACCAACGGCCTTTACGAGAAAGCAAACGAACCATTAGGCATTGGCTTGAAACAGAAAGACGTTTGTATGCGGACAACCAACGACATTCATCATCACTCAGAAGATCGGGGTAGAGCGTTTGAGCGTGTTCAACCAGTCGATTGAAGTTGTCGAGATAATAAGTGGGGGAGAGCTGAAGAGTGGTTTCGGTCGTCAATGGAGAAGTCGCTTGATACAAAAAGAGCCTAACCCTAAGGTTAAGCTCTTCAGTAACAAATTCAATCTTTTCTGTTGATTAAGCTTGTGATGCTTTTAGTTCAGCAACTTTAGCTTCAGAGATTGGTTTAGTGATGATTGCTAGAACAATACACACTGCCATCATAACTGCAGAGATTGTGTAAGCTAGGCCGTAACCTTCGCCGTTTGACATTGAGAAGCCAACAACTGCTGCACCGATAGCGCCGCCGATACCCCATGCCGTGTAAAGCACGCCGTAGTTAGTACCGTAGTTTTTCAGGCCGTAGAACTCAGCAGTTAGTGTTGGGAATACTGCTAGAAGCGTACCGTAACCAACCGCTGCGATAGCCGTACCAATGATTAGCGTGAATTCAGAGTTGAACGTAGCGAATAGAGCCATGTTCGCGCCTTGAAGGATGAACGCTAGAAGTAGAGTACGTACGCCACCGATTTTATCTGCAAGCATACCCGCAGCAACACGGCCGCCTGAGTTGAATACTGCAAGGATAGACGCTAGGTAAACTGCGTTTGGCAGGTTAGCTTGAACGCTAGCAATTGTAGTGATGTTACCGATGATCATTAGACCAACAGATGCAGCGAATGCGTACATGATCCATAGAGAGTAGAACTGAGGAGTCTTCAGCATTACTTTCCAAGTTAGGTCTTCAGTCTTCTTAACCGCTTTAGGAGCTTGGCCTGCTTTTACTTTAGGCTCAGCTGGCGTGTAATCCGCTGGTGGGTTGTTGATTGTTGCTGCTAGAGGTACTGCGATTGCAAGTACACCAACACCAAGAATCATAAAGCTAGTTTGGATACCCATGCTGTCGATTAGCGCAGAAGTTACTGGTGCTAGGTAAATAGCCGCAAGACCGAAGCCTGCTGCGATAAGACCGTTAACCATACCTTTCTTAGAAGAGTGGAACCACTTCATTGCTGATGGAGACAGACATGCGTAACCGAAGCCGATACCTGCACCTGTTATAATACCGAACGTGATGTTCAGCATCATAGGCGTTGTAGCGAAACCAGAAGCAATCATACCTAGGCCTGTAAGCGCTGTACCTAAGATAAGGATCTTACGTGGCCCCATACGGTCTTGTAGGATGCCCGCAACAAGAAGAGAAACAGAGAATGTGATAGTTGCAATAGCGTAAGGTGAAGATGCTTCAGCAGCACTCCAACCAGCTTCAGTTACTAGCGCTTTGTTAAATACACTCCAAGCATACAGGATGCCAAGACAAAGGTTGATACAGAAGCCTGCTAGCAGGATACGTGTTGCTTTATCAATCTTGCTCATTTTTATTCTCAGTTTTGTCATCGGTTAGTGGAGAGCCACTTAACTAAAGACGGGTTATTGTGATTGTTTCTTCAAAATTAGTTTGCGTTTATCAACAGATAGCGCAAAAGAGCGCGGATTATAACCAATTAAAAAGTGATTGGAATCTCTTTTTCCATTTTTGGTAAATTAAATTCAATTTGTTAATAAGTTGTTTTTCATTGGTTTTTGAAATGTTTTTAACACCTCTCTATTTTGTTCTTTTTCGCTCTGTCTTCTTATTATTTCAGGGATTTTGAGGTGATGGTTTTTGAATAGACGCGTATTGCGTGCTGATATCACAGAGTTACAAATAATTTTAATTAATTTCCAAGGTTAAATTTGTGTAACAAAATAAATCGTAACAGCGCTTTGCTCATATGAGACAAGGAGTAACGGAGTTTTATTAAAAACAGAATGTTAAGCAATTGTTAAGGGTGATTTTTGTTAGTACTTTTGCTTACATTTTGTTCGATTGGAGGGGTTGTGTTGTCCGTAAAAAGTGGGAAAATAGTATGCAAACTGAGATTCCAAATTTGAAAGGATGCGTTTCCAACTTATGGTGAGGCGAGTATTATGAAACTGTTTTTAATTTTATTGATGTCAATTTCTGGTGGTGTAGCGGCAGCTGACCATATTCACTCTTTCCTATTCGGCTTCTATGTTGCGGCTCTAGCAGTTGGTAGTTGCTACTGGCTTGCATTCCGCAGTACGCGTTTCCCACAGTTGGCATTAGTGCTATTGATGTGTGGCTTTTTTGCGAAAATTGCAGTTACTGTTATCGGTGTTTCTTGGGGTATCTCGAACGATATCATTCAATCGCCGTTCATTTTCTCATTGTCATACCTGTTCTTCTTAGTGGTTGTGTCTTACGTTTGGTTTGCATACCGCGATAAATTGACGCTAAAACAACGCGCTAAGAAGGTAGAAGAGTCTCGCAAGCAAGCGGCAGCATAATTCGATTTGATTCTTAAAAAGCCTTCTTCGGAAGGCTTTTTTGATCCTGCCTACCTGAACTCTATTATGTGGTTATGACGGCAGATAAAAGAAACCCCAGTATGGTGACATACTGGGGTTACTTGTTATGTATCTATTATCTAGCAGTTACCATCTACCAAAGACTAGTCTGAAGGTGTGTTATTTCTTCATCATCTTAGCGAGATCGGCGAACGGGTTGTGTGTCGCTGACTGATGATCATCTAAACTCGCTTTTGCATCCACACCATAACGCTCATGGTCAGTGTATTTTGAATGCTCATGATCGTGACAGTACAGGCACAGTAGCTCCCAGTTGCTGCCATCTTCAGGGTTGTTTGTATGGTCGTGATCCACGTGGTGAACGGTAAGCTCTCGGAGGTTTGAGTAAACAAATTCGCGCGCACATTTACCACAAACCCAAGGGTACAGTTTTAGTGCTTTTTCGCGGTAGCCTTTCTCTTGGCGAGCATACGCTGCACTCGAACCTGTGAAATCAGAAGACATTGCCAAATCCTTATCAATTGTAATATCCCGATTTTATCACAGCTTTCTTGAAGCTGTCGGTATGTCGTTCGTAAAATCATTGCTAAATGATGCAGTGGACTTATCGATATTAGATTGAAGTTTGAATACAGACTTACCTTCTACACATTAACGCTTAAGCGGGTTATGTCTTTCTGGAATAAGCCATGCTTAACAGTTTGAAAATAAATCGTATTCAGGGGTTTTAACCGCAGGCATGTGACCTAATATCAGTTTGTGAGACCCTATATTAATAAGGAAATATCATGTCAGAACAATACACTCCGCCAAAAGTTTGGGTTAACGATACTGCTGGTGGTAACAAGTGGGCAAACATCAATAGTCCTGAATCTGGAGCTCGCTTTGATAAAGAGCTTCCTGTTGGTGACCATGCTTTTCAATTGTATTCTCTTGGCACACCTAACGGTCAAAAAGTCACTATCTTGCTGGAAGAGTTGTTAGCGGCGGGTGTTAAAGAAGCTGAATATGATGCGTACTTGATCAACATCGGTGAGGCTGATCAGTTCTCTTCTGGCTTTGTTGGCGTGAATCCAAACTCCAAAATACCAGCACTTGTCGACAAGTCTGGTGACGAAGACGTGAATGTATTCGAATCGGCATCTATCTTGATGCATCTAGCAGAAAAATTTGGTCACTTCTTACCAAAAGAAGGGGCAGCAAGAACGCAAACCATTAACTGGTTGTTCTGGGCACAAGGCTCGGCACCATTCCTAGGCGGTGGTTTCGGCCACTTCTACGCTTACGCGGATGAAAAGCAAGAGTACCCAATTAACCGCTTCGCAATGGAAGCTAAGCGTCAACTAGATGTGTTAGACAAACAGCTCGCAAATAACACATTTGTGGCGGGTGACGAGTTAAGCATCGCTGATATCGCGATTTGGCCTTGGTATGGCAACCTTGTGCTAGGCAAAATTTACGATGCGGCCGAGTTTCTACAAGTTGAGTCATACACCAACGTTGTGCGCTGGGCGAAGCAACTAGAAGCGCGCGAAGGCTTCCAACGCGGCCGAGTGGTTAACCGTTCATTTGGCGAAGAGTGGGAGCAAGTACCAGAGCGCCACTCTGCAGAAGACATTGACCGAGTTTTAAAGCTTAAGCCTTAGTTCTTTTTTGAACGTGTTTTTGGCAGATATACCCTATCGGTCTTAATGTTAATGGCTAATTGAAACGCCATATCTCAATCGAGATATGGCGTTTTTCCGTTTTAAGGTAGGGAGAGGTTTTGTAATTGGAATGAGAGTCTCAATTATCATTTTATTTTTCTTATTCAATCGCTTATGAGTAATGGTTTTTGTGGTTAAGACAAAAAACAATAGTCATCGAGGTGGAGTAAATCTATAAGATAACGGTCCACTTTAAATTACGACTAACTTCGCTCAATGAAAAAAAACTTAATTGCGTTGGCTATCATATCCACGGCTCTTTTAGGGTGTAATCACGACTCACTAAGCTATAGTGGTGGCCCTGATACGGCTCCTCCAACAGATATTGTACCACCAACGGACATTCTTCCTCCGACAGATATTGTTCCACCAACGGATATTCTTCCGCCGACTGACATTATTCCACCAACAGATATTATTCCCCCAACAACTTACATCGGTTCACTGTTGTCGAGCGGGGCGTTTGTTTCTGGAGATGTGTACTGTGACGGCATTCATCTTGAAAACGGAACGTTCAGTGTAAAACAAGGCGTGAGTTTTAGTTGTACCTTGGGTCACCTTACTTTAGGTGATTTCACGGCTCCTTTCCCCGAAGTCACAGAAAGCACGATTTCAAATGATGCGCTTCATGCGGCATTTGAGTTGACAGAATTACATGGAGACAACGTTACCAAGGTACTCGAATCAATTGATGTTTGTGAGACTGAAAGTGCTATCTGTTTAAAAGAACTGGATGCTTTTGATATTGAAGGTGTGTTCTCGCAACTTGATGATCAAGATGCTGTCGATGCGTACTTTTCATCGAAAGAAGAAGAGTCTACAGATGAAGTAGGTAAGGCTCCTAGTTCACACGTAGACACAACAGTTGTTCCTGCGGTTGACCCTAATGCGGACAATAACCTTAACGCTGGTTTTGTTTCTGCAGACGCAGAGTCTACCTATGCTTATAAGCCAAGTGTTGAAGGTAAGGTGTTAACTCGCAGTAAGCTTACAGACGCTAATGGTACGCCGATTTCTGGGATCAGTTTCTTTTCGGCTAACGCGACGGGCGTGACGGATGAAGAGGGAGTCTTTGAGTACCTGTGGGGCGACAGAATCGTTTTTGGTATTGATACGTTTGAGTTTGGCTCCATTACGGGTAATCAGGTTGCTTATAAATTGTCTGATGTGACCAATAATGTGGTTGAGAAAGCGAATATCCAGTCATTACTAGAGCGCTATGCGGTTGATCATGTAAGTTATTATGAGATATCTGAAGAAGTCCAAGATACCTTTTCAAATTACCCTAACGTTATAAATGAGTTGATCAACCTAACTCTGCCAAATGGGGGGCTGATAGAGGGTACAGACTTCGAACTTCCTAATGAGTTTGTTGGTCAGTTTAGCCAAGGGTTAACGGCAGTCATTGATGAGCAGCTGCGCCAAACGCCTCAGTTTATGGATTATGTTCGTCAACCTGCCGTTTTATCTATGAATTCTGGTCAGTATGTAACAGAGTCTCTGCAGCAAATCTTCCACAACGTCACCAAATTCCATGTCTTCAATGACAATGGTAGCTTTTACGGTGCGACGGGGTATACCCGTGGTATGCGAGCTCTGAACATATCGAACAGAGCATTCCCTGTGGTGATGCCAAGAACTGATAAAAACCGTGAGCTTTACTTTGGTGAGCAACAGGCTTGGACTCGTGAAGGTAAGCCTTACATCGCACAACACCCAAGCATCTCGATGCCTCCGATTCCTTTAGTCTCTGAAGACAACGCGACTTATGGTTTCCCATTCGTTACTGCAGGCGAGATAGGCAAAGGTAAGGTCGTGTTCATGGGCAATGGCTTATATCCAAGTATTCTGTCATGCCCAGAGAATTATTGGGCTAATCGCACATTACATATCGACAGCAACAAACAACAGTGCACTGTTTCGACGTTTGAAAACCTACTACATGATGACCAAGGCAGCATGAGGTTGTTTTTCTCGAACTTGTTTGAGTGGTTCAATAATGGTTTGCCTATTGCTGGGATGAATGCAGTGACCAATATTGACCAAGCCTATTCGGCTTATCACCACTCCACAATGGGTAAGCAGTACACGTTTTTTGTTAGTCCTCAGTATGGTTTTGCGTCAGTAGAAAAGCGTGGTTCAGGTGACTTTGATGATTTGGATGCGAGTAATACGCCGATTTTGATCCTTCAGGCATACCCACCTAAGTTGGTTCAAGATGGCATGACTAACCAGTTTGTTGCTGACTTGGATAACCCGAACTTAAACCAAGACGATATTACGGCTCTTATTAACTATGTTAATGACGGTGGCAATATCTTGTTTATGGATGCGATTCAAACGACTAATCCTGAACCTGTTGGACGCTTGGCAGATGCCGTAGGTGTATCTCTTGGTGGTGAAAACGTTACCCCGACAAACCAAGCTTTCTGCGGTAGCTCTTATTACTGCCAAGCACCTTATCCTAATCTTCACGTGAAGAGTCAAAAGGAAATGTTGGTTCTTGAGCGTTTTCAAGATAACCAAGGAGAGCCTCCATTCACGGTAAATCAAGATGGTACGGTTGAGTGGATCAAAGATGAGTCCAAGATTAAGTTTGAGATCCCGACTTATGAGGTTACTAAGTTAGACGCTGAAGGGAAGCCAGTGCTTGATGCGTCTGGTGTAACAGTAATGGAGAAAAAATCCGCACGTATCTTTGTTGAATCGGCAGAAGAGCGTGAAGCGGCGATCAAAGAACTGCAATCTGCATTTGTTGGAACTGATCTTTGTACAAACGATTATGAATATGAATTTAACTGTATTGAGACTCGTTCTGGAGACGGTGTTACTGTTCGCGGTGCTTATTATCGCGCAGACTTTGATCGCTATGAAGTAAGTGAAGCTGTTGTTGGTAGCATGGTTAAAGCGGCGAACTTGGGCACTAACTTTACGGCGCTTTATGAGCATGAAATTTACTATAGAACAAAAGGTACTCAAGGTAAGCGTCTGTCTAACAGCGAATTGAATCAAGCGTTTGATAACCTGTCTGTTTGGATGTGGAATGACAACGCATACCATTTTGAAACAGAAATACAAGATGAGTTGGGGTTCAAGCAGGCTGTTCAGTTCCTTAACTGTTATACCGAAGACTTACATCAAACAGACACAATGGATGCACAGTGTCCTGTTGACTTAAAAGCGTCGTTAGTCGCTAATGGAATGATTCATGGCGAAGGTGAGTTATCTGGGCAGTTGAATCCTAGCTATCCATTAAATTACATGGAGAAACCTCTGACTCGTATTATGTTGGGGCGCTCATTCTGGGATCATGAAATCGTTGTTGATACCACAATGTATCCGGGTCGAACTTCGGGGGCATCTTCGTCAAGTACGGTAATGGTTCAGACCAACGGTAAAGCGGTGACGTATTCGGCAGGAAACAATCAATCGACAGGTCTGTGGGCACCTCAATTACAAGAAGTAACTATTCAAGATGGCGTGGCAGCTACGATTACTGTGATGATCGCGGATGATCTTACAGGTAAGCCGAATCACGAAACGAGTTTGAAACGCCCTCCACGTATGCAAACCAGCTTTGACTACAATGGTTCGAGCTTAACTTTCAAGGTTCCATATGGTGGCCTTATTTACATTCAACCGAAAGTAAAAGAGCTTGGTGAAGTCTCGTTTAGCATTGATGGCGCGTTAAAAGCGGCTTGGTGGAAAGAGGGACAGTGGATTAACACTATTCAATCGGCAGACGCACCAATTGCAGAAATCGATACGGGTTCATTTATTTACACTACACCAATCAGGAATCTAGAATCCGCTGATTTGAACCAATTCGCAACAGATATGAATCGATTCGCTGAAGCGGCAAGTGACTTCTACGGGCGTGATGAGAAACAAAGCACTGGTTTACACCGTAGGTTCACTTATCCAGAACTGAATGCGTTCCGCCATCGTTTTGTGAATGACGTGCAGATTTCGATTGGCGCTGCTCACTCTGGCTACCCAGTGATGAATTCAAGCTTTAACGCAAATCGGACATACATTCCAACCAACCCTGTGAACGATTGGTTGTTGTGGCATGAAGTTGGTCACAACTTAGCATCAGCTCCTTTCCTTGCGGCTGGTAGTACAGAAGTGACCAATAACCTTCTTGCGTTGTATATGCAGGAGTTAGAGGGGCGCAATGCAAACCCTGAAATGGATCGTATTAAATCGGATATTAAGAAAGCACCTAAATGGCTAGAGCTTAATAATGAACATGCGTGGTCACATGGTGATGCAGGTTTACGATTAGTTATGTTTGGTCAGCTAAAAATCTGGGCAAAATCGAACTTTGCAATTGATGATTGGTATACACGCGGCGCAAGCCAATCTGATGTGTATGGTGAAGATGAAGGCTGGAACATGTTCAAACTTATGCACCGTAAAGCTCGAGGTGATAGAGAAGGCGACTCGAATACGAACTATTGTAGTGCTAGCGAGACTGGGCTTTCTGGTGGAGACCTAATGATGGTGTGCGCTTCTTATGTTTCAAACTATGACTTAAGTGACTTCTTTGAAGTTTGGAACGTGGGCGAAACGTCCATGACTAATGCTGATGGCACGAAGTCTTATAGTGGCGGAATTAGCTCTAAAGGTCTTAGTGCGGTTGAACAATTAAAACTAGAGAAACCAAACAACAGTCCTTTGAATGTTGATTCAATTTACTAACGCTAATTATTGCTAAAGCATTTTATAGCTTAAAAACAAACGCCACACTGAAACTACGTGTGGCGTTTTTGTTGGAATGCTCTAGAAATTTCAGCTAGATCAGTCTTCTACATGATGTTTAATACTTCGGCTGCCATTGGTTGACTGTCCTTGCTAGAGAAAGCAGGTTAAACTGCGCGTATCATAATTCTAAAGGATGGTGCCATGTACCACGGTCATATCTATTTCCCTCTGCGATTTGCAGAGCAGGCAGAAACACTGCGTCAGAAAATTCTATCGGAACGTAAAGATGTATTAGAGGTTTTTCCACTAATACAGCGTTTGGTTGGTCCACATAAGATGCCAATGTTTGAGATTCACTTTGCGAACAAAGAGTCGGGCATTGTTGAATGGCTTGAGCAAGAACGCGGTGATATGTCGGTGCTTATTCACCCTGTAACTGGCGGTGAAGAAACTTTGGATCACACAGTACGAGCGATCTGGCTTGGTCGTGAATTGGGTGTCTTTGAAGAAACGCTTACTAGCTAATCAAATATACCAATATTGCACTTAACTCATTCCGACCGGAAAATACATGAACAATAAAAAGGCTCCTCAAATGAGGAGCCTTTGTTTTAAGGAGCCGTTTTACCAAGAAACCGGTTATCAAGAGCCTCTGGTTATCGGGCTGAACCGTTAACCAGAGTAGGGGGATTAAGCCTCTGCAGTTACCTTAGAGTCACTCATCTTTTTAAGAGCCGCGTAACCAAAGCCTGTTACCGCTGTACCTGCTGCAATCGCCAATAGGTACATTAGAACTGGAGAGATAGCACCAGGAATCAGTAGTACGAATAGACCGCCGTGTGGAGCCATTAGCTGAGCACCAAACATCATTGATAGAGCACCTGTTAGTGCACCACCTGCCATACAAGCTGGGATAACACGCATTGGATCTTTCGCTGCGAATGGGATTGCACCTTCAGAGATGAAACATAGGCCAAGAACGAATGATGCTTTACCTGCTTCACGCTCGCCTGCTTCAAACTTGTCTTTCACTAGGAAAGTCGCAAGGCCCATACCTAGAGCTGGAACCATACCTGCTGCCATGATAGCTGCCATTGGTGCGTAAGTTTGCGAAGCCAGTAGACCAACACCGAATGTGTAAGCCGCTTTGTTTACCGGACCACCAAGGTCGAAACACATCATTGCGCCTAGAATCACACCCAGAAGAATCGCATTAGACGTTCCCATGTTGTTTAGGAAAGTTGTCATCGCGCTCATCACGCCAGAAACAGGGCCACCCACGATGTAAACCATCACAAGACCAGTGAACAAACTCGCGATAAACGGAATGATCAAGATTGGCTTGAGGGCTTCCATGGATTGTGGAAGTTGAACCTTGTCGGCAATGAATTTCGCTGCGTAACCTGCAATGAAACCCGCTGCGATACCACCTAGGAAGCCTGCGCCTGTTGAGCTAGCCAGCATACCGCCGATTAGACCTGGAGCCAGACCCGGACGGTCAGCAATTGAGAATGCAATGAAACCAGCAAGAACAGGAATCATCAGTGCGAATGCGGAGCCACCACCGATAGTCATCAGTGCTGCAGCCAGTGTGCCTTCTTCTTTAAACGCTTCGATACCGAATACGAAAGAGAGTGCGATGATCAAACCACCCGCAACCACTACTGGAAGCATGTGCGATACACCTGTCATTAGGTGCTTGTATACGCCTTTCTTCTCGTCAGCAGGCGCTGAATTTGAAGATGCTGTGTGTTGGTATGGTTTAGCTTCTGCGAATGCTTTTTCCATCTCTTGCTTTGTTTTCTTCAAAGCAGGGCTTGTCGTTGTTTTGTATAGCGCTTTGCCGTTAAAACGATCCAGAGGAACGTCGATGTCTGCTGCGATGATAACTAGATCAGCGTCTGCGATTTCTTGGTCTGTCAGTTGGTTTTTCGCACCTACAGAGCCGCGAGTTTCCACTTTGATTTGGTGACCTAGGCGTTTGCCTTCTGCTTCAAGCGCTTCAGCTGCCATAAAGGTGTGTGCAACACCAGTTGGGCAAGCGGTAATCGCTACGATCTTCTTGCTGCCTGTGCTTGCTGTTGTAGAAGAGTTTGGAGAGGTACCGGTCACTTCAACAGTGCTTTCAGCTTGAGAAGCGTCTAATACCGTTGCTTCTGCTACCGCTTTCTCTAGGAATGCTTTTGCATCAGCTGTGCATTCAGAGATAGCTGCTTGGTACACTTTCTTACCAACAAAACGAGCTTTATCAACATTTTTGTTAGCTGCGATAACTACAACGTCGCTGCTGTCGATAGCGTCTTGCGATACAGTTGAATCAGGTAACACGCTTGATTGACATTCAATAGCGGCGTTCCAACCCAGTGCTTTTGTCGCTTGCTCTAACAAGCCTGCTGCGATGATGCTGTTTGCTACGCCACTAGGGCAAGCTGTGATAATGGTAATATTCATAATAAACCTTTTGTCCTATTTGCTTGTGTCTAACTGGCTAGTTGGAGCACTAAGCGACTGTAATTGGATATTTTGTAGTACTGAATCCAGCTCTTGTTGGCTGGTGATGCCCACGCCTACCTGTGAAACTGCTAGAGCAGATAGGGCGGTTGCGAATTTAATAAGTTCTGGTTTTGGCATCTGTTGCATGTGACCCCAACATAGACCAGCAACTAAGGTGTCGCCTGCGCCTACCGTGCTTACTACTTGCATGCGCGGTGGTTGAGCATGTAACCATTCACCTTGGTTAAGCCACATCACGCCTTCAGCGCCAAGTGATACCACGATGTTCTCGATGCCTTTTTCACTTAGGGCTTGGCCCGCGTGTTGGCATTGGTCACGAGTTGTCAGCTCTGCATTGAACAGCTGAGACAGCTCTTCATCGTTTGGTTTGATCAACCATGGTTGTGCATTGATACCGGCTTTAAGTGCGTCACGGCTGCTATCAAATAGAACCTTCTTACCTAAATCGTGTAAGCGTTGAACCCAAGAAGCGCAAAGCTCAGGAGAGATACCTTGTGGCAAGCTGCCTGCAATCACGAAGTAATCGTGCGTTTCAGCAAGTTCTAATAGGGTTTCTTCGAACGCTTTAATCGCGTCAGCATCAACAGGAACACCTGGGAAGTTGATGTCGCTTACTTGGCCTGAGTTCTCTACCAACTTCACGTTGATACGAGTCGCGCCATCTACACGGATAAAGCGGTCAGTTGCGCCCATCTGTTCGAACAGTTGGCAGAAGGCTTCTTCGTTATTGCGACCAAGGAAACCTGTTACGGTCACTTTCGCGCCAAGCTCTGAAAGTACTTTTGCTACGTTTACGCCTTTGCCTGCCGCATGTAGAGAGCCTTTGTTCACTAGGCTCACTGAACCCACGTTAAGTGCGTCGATAGCGCCAGTTAGGTCGAGAGCAGGGTTTAGCGTAACGGTAACGGCTTTGATTTGTTTATCAGACATATCTATTCCTTAACCTTCGCCAAGGCCTGAAGCGATAGCTTTACCAATCGATTCAAGTGCTTGTGCTGCATCTTCACCTTCAGCAACAAACTGAAGCTGGTGGCCGTGTTTAACGCCAAGTGCGATTACTTTCATCAAGCTCTTCGCGTTCACTTCTTTTCCGTCGCCATCTAGGTTTGAAACGCGGATAGTTGATTCAAACTTCTTCGCTTCAGCGACTAGCATTGCACCCGGACGAGCGTGCAGGCCGTGTGCGTTTTTGATTTTGAATACTGCGCAGTTGTCATCGTCTTGAGAAGCTGTAGAAACCGCTTCACCTTTCAGAAAACCAATCACTTGCGCTGCGTCAGCGGTTAGCAGTTGTTGCTGTTTACCTTCGAAAACCATCTTGCTTAGGTTTGCTAGGATCGATTGGTGCGCGCTGTTACAAGCAGCAAATGCCACCAATGCTTTAACCGGTGTGCCTTCGAATTCACAATGGTTCGCTGTTGAAACGAAAGACACGCCAGTGCGAGTTACACCTTTATCACTACCCAACAACCACAGGCCTTGGCCTAGGTGAGTTGGTGTTTTTGTCACTAGGTCGGCAACGAATGTGTTGTCTGTGCAACCTGTGTTCTTAAGTAGGCCGCCTGCCACTGCCGACATTTGAACCATGTCGCTTGCTGGGAATAGTAGCTGAACTAAAGAAGCGTCTAGGTCGGCTTCTAGTTGAACTTCGCCGTTAAGTAGGGCGATGATTTCATCTTCTGATTTCGCTTGCTTTAATTTCTCTTCAACACCGTCTGCCGCTAGAACCTTCGTTAGCTGCTTAAGGATGCCTAAGTGCTCGTCAGATTTAGCTGCAATACCAATTGCTACGTAAACACGGTTGCCGTCTGCCCAATCAATACCTTCAGGGAAGTGGTGTACCGCAACGCCTGTCTCTTTCACTAGGCCACGAGTGTCAGTGGTTCCGTGAGGAATCGCGATGCCGTTACCTAGGAACGTAGAGTTCTGGTTTTCACGGTTCAGCATTCCTTCAACGTAGCCAGAGTCAACTAAGCCTTTCGCGGTCAGGTCGCCAGCAATGTTTTGGATAGCTTTGAATTTGTCTTCGGCAGTTTGGCCTAGAGTGATGTCAGATTTTGATAATTTAAGCATGGTGCCTCTTTAGCGTATCGCTTGAGAATTTGTGTATCGCTACGATTCAGTCTAGAGCAAGAATTAGTGAACTTTACTCTTTGCTTTGCTCTTTGTTTTACTTTAGCTGAATCGGTTCAGCATTCGGTGTAAAAAAATTCAGCAAAGCCGATTTTGGTTTTCAAAATAGTTTTGCTGCGTGTCGTAATTTCAGTTTCTTTAATAACGAGAAGTTGAATCACAACAAATGACGCTCAATCCATTCAAAAGGATGATTGAAGTCACTTTTCAGATTTTGCTGAATCCTTTCAGCTTTCATACTGAATCGATTCAGCATATAATTCAACTAATCCGAGGATCAGATCATTGGTTATATGATCCTACGCACAAAATACAGGTCACCCATATGACACTTGATGAAATTGCTAAATTGGCTGGAGTATCGAAAACCACGGCCAGTTATGTCATCAACGGCAAGGCGCAGAAATATAGAATCAGTGAAAAGACTCAGCAGAAAGTCATGGCGGTTGTGGAAGAGTATAACTACCGACCAGACCATGCTGCTTCGTCGCTGCGTGCTGGTAATAGCCGTTCATTTGGTTTGATTATTCCTGATCTGGAAAACAGCAGTTATGCGCGTTTAGCAAAACTGATAGAGCAGAACTCACGTAAAGTGGGCTATCAGATTTTGATTGGCTGTTCAGATGATGACGCTGAAACCGAGCGAAAGGTCGCTGAAGCTTTGGTCAGTCGTCGTATTGATGCTTTGCTGGTGGCGAGCTCAATGCCAGACGCCAACGAGTTCTACTTGAAACTGCAAAACTCAGGTACCCCAGTAATTGCGATTGACCGTCCGTTAGACGATGAGCACTTTGCTTGCGTGATCAGTGAAGATTTCGAGGCTGCATTTGAACTGACCCACTCGATTCTCGATGACAGCATTCATAGTGTTGGCTTGATCGGTGCGTTACCTGACCTGAACATTTCACGTGAACGTCAGCTGGGTTTTGAAGCGGCGAATAAAGCACATACTCAACAAACAAGGCTAGCAGAAAACAAGCCGATGGTAGTGGGTTATGGAGAACACTTTGATAGAGAATCAGGGCGCGAGATTTTTGAGGGTTGGATTGCCAAAGGCACGGTGCCTGATGCGATTGTGACTATGTCTTACACTTTGTTAGAGGGTGTGTTGGATGTGATGGTTGAAAAGCCAGAGCTGATTAATCAAGTAAAACTGGCAACCTTTGGTGATAACCGACTGCTCGACTTCTTGCCTTTTAAAGTCCATTCACTGCCTCAGCAGTTTGAAGTAATTGCCGACAGCGCTTTTGCTTTGGCGCTGAATGCATCGGCTAAGCGTTACCAAGCTGGCATTGAACTCGTGCCAAGAAGCTTAGTGAAACGAGGCTAAACGCGGTTATATTAGGCTAATTCGTAAACGTATCTAGCTTGGGTTTAACAATAACCCCAGTTCTACGACCGCAACAATGCCGAGCAACAAAGCCAACACTTTCCAAAACTGGATCGGGTTTCGGTTTATCAAAGGTTGCTTGGCTTTGCTTTTCACCAAGCTTTGGTTTGGTGTGTAAAGGTCAGCGACAAAATCCCCCAACACTTGATGACGTTCGCTTGGTGATTCCGCGCAGGCTTTTTGTAATACCAAATCCACCCAGCTTGGTAAGTCAGCTCGTTTCTGTGTGATGGGTTGGTATTCCCATTGATGGTGACGAGATTGCTTAAGCGATTGTGCGGTCATTTCAGAGTAGGGTAATTCACCGGTTAGCATCTCATAGCCGATTACAGCGATAGAGAACAGATCAGAGCTGGTGGTCGCGCTGTTGTGCTTGATGGTCTCGGGTGCAATGTAATTGACCGCGCCTAATGGTGTGTCGTCCTTGTCAGTGAGCTCTCCCTCTTCAAGACCTCTCACTAACACCGCACCAAGGTCGATGATTTTTACCTCACCATCACGTTGAATCATGATGTTCTCGGGCTTTAAGTCTCGGTGCACCATGTCTGCACGTTGTAATACTCGAATGCCTTGAGTGATCTTTTCTAATATGTCGCGCACTTCATTGAGTGACGGTTTTGGGTTGTCGTACATCCATTGTCTTAGGGTGATACCTTCTACCCATTCGCAGATTTGGTATAAGAATTGCGAGTTCTCTGGCGTCGGGTAAACCTTCATTACTCTCTTGTTTTTTAACAAGATCCCCGCCCATTGTTCATTAAAGAAAGCTCTGAGTTGCGAAGGGCTATCGTGATATTGAACGGAAGGGACTTTCAGCACGAACTCGGTTTGTGTCTCTTTCTGCATCACACGATACACATGGCTTCTTGACCCTGCATACAACACCTCAAGTACCATGAAGTTGTCGATACTTTGCCCGAGCTTTAAAGCGGGTGGGATTGCCCGTTTAGCCAGCTTCTCATGGAATTCAATCAGCGAAGGTTTAGGCAGATGGCTGACTTGCACAATCAAGCAGCTCACGTTGTCTGAGCTATTGTGGCTTAAAGCGGTGTTACAGATGGTTTGCGCTGCGTATTCGAAATCCGCTCCGGGTTTATCGATGTGTTCTTTGAAGGTGTTGGGAGATACAAACTCGTGCACGCCATCAGATGTCAGGATAAAGCAGTCGTTTTTCTTGATAGGCAGGGTTTGATAGTCAACGTTGAGTTGGTTGTCCATGCCTAAGGCGCGTGTAAGATAATGCTTCTGTCCCATATTTTTACGGGTGTGGTCGCGGGTCAGTTGGCGTAATTCTCCATCTCTGAGTAAGTAAATGCGGCTGTCGCCAACGTGGAATATATGTGCGGTGTTTGATTTTAATATCACGCTGCTGAACGTCGAAACGAGGGCATTGTGGTTCACTTGTTGTGCGGGATGAATATTAGAAACAGACGTGTTGAAGAGCCAAGAATTGAGGGACGTTAAGACCTTTTGCGCCGAACGTTGAATGCTCCAGCTTTGGGGGGTTGCGTAATAGTCGTCGATAAACTGCATCACGCTAGTGTGACTGGCTTTCTGGCCGTGTTCACTACAACTTGCTCCGTCTGCAATGCAGGCAACACTGCCTTTCAACTCTTGCTCTGCGCGAGTTTTAGGGTGTTTTACAATGATGGCATCTTGGTTTTCATCACGTACGCCTTGATTCGAATAACCACCAAACTTAAGCGTTAACTGGTTGTTGGATTCTGGCGTGATGACTTGCCCTTGGCTGAATGAAATTGTCATAACTTGTCTTCTTCTTAACTGCTCTTCTTCCCGCTTCCTTGACAGAACATCCTAGGAAGAACAAAAGCCCTAGTGAACTTAGAGCCTTTGAACGAAGCACCTAGCATTGATGTATCCGCTAAGGTGCCTCTCCCGATTCAATAATATCAATGCTTCTTAGTACAGACCCTAGCTTGAAACATTAATCAGCGTGACACTGCCGTCGTCGTTTACTTCGGCGATTTGACCGTTAGGCTCTTCCATGAACAGCAGAGTCACAAAGCCAAGTACCGCTGTTGCAGCAATCACTAAGAAGAATGTTTGGTAGCTCACGAATGACAACACAGTTAGGTAAACTACCGCACCCACGTTGCCGTAAGCACCCGTCATACCAGCAATTTGACCTGTCATACGACGCTTGATTAGAGGAACCGTTGCGAATACCGCACCTTCACCCGCTTGCACGAAGAAAGAACACGCCATCGCCGCGACAACTGCTAGCCATACAGGCCATGTGCTGTCGACTTGACCCATTGCGAAGTAACCCACCGCAAGGCCAATCGTTAGAATAAGCAGTGTTGGTTTACGACCGAATTTATCTGAAATCCAACCACCACCTGGGCGAGACATTAGGTTCATAAAGGCATAAGCCGATGCAACCATACCTGCAAGAACCGGTGTTAATTCAAAGGTTTCAGAGAAGAACAGTGGCAGCATAGAAACCACAGCCAGTTCAGAACCAAATGTCGCGAAGTACAATACGTTAAGTACCGCAACTTGCTTGAATTTGTACTGGTGAATCTCTGGCACTTCTTCTTTAAATACGTTCTTGTTTACTTTCCAAACTTGCGACACTTCGTACACGTAAAGCGCAGCTAAACCGGCATACACTGAGTAAACCGCCATGTCTGACAACATGTTGATGTTGCTTGGTGATAGCTTCCAAGTCAGTAGCGCTAAAGCGGCATACATAGGGATCTTCATAATAAGTAGGAAGAAAAAGTCACCCTTTGATGTCACTTCCATCGCTGTTACTTGAGCAGGCTTGAAGTAAGTTGAACCTTTTGGTGTATCTGACACGTTTTTGTAGAAGATAAACGAGAACGCTAAGCTCATTACGCCAGTAATACCAACCGCATAACGCCAGCCGTCTTCACCACCAAACGCTAGAGCGAGAGTTGGAAGTGTGAACGCTGCTGCTGCTGAACCGAAGTTACCCCAGCCGCCGTAAATACCTTCTGCAGTACCCAGTTCGTTGTGTGGGAACCATTCAGACACAAGACGAATACCGACAACGAAACCTGCACCAATGAAGCCCAGTAGGAAACGAGCGATTGCTGCTTGAATGAAAGAGTCTGCCAGAGCAAACATGAAACAAGGGATAGAACAGACCGCGAGTAGCGAAGAGTAAACCAACCTTGGGCCGTATCTATCGGTTAGCATGCCTATTGCGACACGTGCCGGAATGGTCAATGCAACGTTGAGGATCAGGAGGGTTTTGATCTCTTCAGTAGAAAGACCAAGCGTAGTTTTTACCATTTGCAGTAGTGGGGCAAAGTTGAACCACACAACAAAGGTAATGAAAAAGGCCATCCAGCTTAGGTGTAATACCTTCATCTTACCCGTAAATGAAAGCAGCGAAAATTTAGTGTTATCCATGGTTTAAATCCTTTAAATCTGGAAAATTACCCGGTTTGTGCACCTGCGTTACTTCCGAACTTAGAACGCTTTTAATGTGCATAAACCATGTGCCGAAATTGCGCACGCTAATAAGCGTTTGCATGATGGTGTCGGCGGTTTAGTTAACTGGCGATAGCAAGTGGTGCGAGAACTTGAACTTGTTCTCCTTGCTTGCGAACTTCAAATTTCACGAGCTTGAGCTCAGGCTGTTCAAGACATTCGCCAGTTTCTAAGTGGTAATGCTGCTTGTATAAGGGTGAGGCCACGTAAGGTTCTCCGCTTAATGAACCAATTATACCACGTGACATCACATTCGCCTTGCCGATAGGGTCGTAATTAGAGAGCCCATAAAGCGTGTCGCTGCGCTTGCAGTAAAAAATAGCCACTTGGTTATCGTCTACTTTGGCGCAAATTCCCCCGTTTGGGGTTAGATCGCTGGTGCTGCATACGGTTGTCCAATTTTCCATGACTTTCTCCTAGTCTAAAATTGAGTTTTTATTTTTTTATTGATGAACCTGATGAACCTGATGAACCTGATGAAATTTATGAAACCTCAGTCACTTCGATTTGGTCTGCTTTTGCGAGCTTTTCATCGCGTTTTGAATTCGAAGCATCACTCAAGCTCGGCTTAGGAAAACGCTGCTCTCGCTCTTTGATGAAAGAGAGGCTAGTGTCCATTTCTTCACTGTTGATGTAGTGCTGGAAGCGCTTCATCTTCTCAGGGTTTTCAATGGTGGTTTTCCATTCACACTGGTACTTCTCGATGTTGAGTGCGATGTCCGCTTCGAGTTCTTCAGCCACGTTGAGCTTGTCTTCAATCACGACTTGCTTGAGGTATTCAATGCCGCCTTCGAGGTTCTCCATCCATACCGATGTACGCTGTAAGCGGTCTGCGGTACGTGTGTAGAACATCAAAACGCGGTCGATGTATTTAAGGAGTGTGGTTTCGTCTAAATCAGTGGCGAATAGGTCTGCATGACGAGGACGCATACCGCCGTTACCACAGATGTAGAGGTTCCAACCTTTGTCAGTGGCGATAACACCAATGTCTTTCGATTGGGCTTCTGCACATTCACGAGTACAGCCTGAAACCGCAAACTTGATCTTGTGTGGTGAACGCAGGCCTTTGTAGCGGTTCTCAAGTCGAATCGCTAAGCCAACACTGTCGTCGACACCGTATCGACACCAAGTGCTACCGACACAAGATTTCACGGTACGAACCGATTTACCGTAGGCGTGGCCCGTTTCAAAACCTGCATCAATCAGCTTTTTCCAGATGATAGGCAGTTCGTTAAGCTGTGCGCCAAACAAGTCGACACGCTGACCGCCCGTGATTTTGGTGTACAGGTCGAACTCTTTAGCGACTTCGCCTAAAACAATCAATTTATCTGGAGTGATTTCACCGCCAGCAATACGCGGAACTACCGAGTAAGTGCCGTCTTTTTGCATGTTGCCAAGGTAGATGTCATTGGTGTCTTGCAGCTCGATATGTTGATCTTCAAGGATGTAATCGTTCCAGTACGAAGCCAGAATCGAACCGACAGCCGGTTTACACACAGTACAGCCCAATCCGTTGCCGTGAGAATCTAACAGCTCGTCGAAGGTCTTGATTTTGTTGACGCGAATGATGTCGGTAAGCTCTTGGCGAGAATAAGCAAAGTGCTCACAGATATCGTTAGAGACTTCCACACCTAGGTTACTCAGTTCACTATCGAGAACCTGTTTCGCAAGGGCAGAACAACCGCCACAACCTGTCGAAGCATTGGTGGTTTCTTTCAAAGCCGCCATCGTGGTGCAGCCAGCAGAGACCGCGTCTTTAATGTCGCCTTTGGTCACATCAAAACATGAACAGATCACAGCGCTATCAGGCAGAGCTTCAACACCCATTGCCGAACCTGAATCATCTGCGACATTAGGTAGAATCAGTACTGATGGGTTTTCAGGAAGGGGCATATCGTTTTGCTTGATTTGCAGTAGCGAACCGTAGGCTTCTGCATCACCGACCAAGACGGCACCGACAATCTTTGTGCCGTCAGCCGAGATGATCAGGCGCTTATAAACTTGTTCAATTTCATCGTTATAAGTATACGATTGAGCACCTTCTGTCTTGCCGTGTACTTCGCCAATACTGGCCACATCGACGCCAAGCAGTTTGAGCTTGGTGCTCATGTCAGCGCCGGTGAATGCAGCGTCGTCAGTACCGTCAGAGACAATATGCGAAGCCGCGATTTTTGCCATCGAATAACCGGGTGCCACTAAGCCGAAGATCTTGTTATCCCAAAGGGCACATTCACCAATGGCGTAGACGTTTTCTATATTGGTTTGACAGTGGTTGTTGATCACAATACCGCCGCGCTCGCCAATTTCGACATCAGAGCTTCTTGCTAGCTCATCTTGAGGGCGAATACCCGCAGAGAATACGATCATGTCGGTTTCTAAATGGGTGCCATCGGCGAAGTTCATGCGGTAGCGAGCGTTTTCGCCATCGACTATTTCAGAGGTCGCTTTCTCGGTATGAACTTGCACACCAAGGTCTTCAATTTTTTTGCGTAATAGGGCACCGCCACCGTCATCTAATTGAACCGCCATCAGGCGAGGCGCAAATTCAACCACATGGGTTTCTAAGCCAAGGTTTTTGACTGCGTTTGCGGCTTCTAAGCCCAGCAGTCCACCACCAATCACCACGCCCGATTTGCTGCCTTTACTTGAGAGCTCAATGGCGTCTAAATCTTCGATGGTGCGATAAACGTGGCAGTGTTCTTGGTCGTTACCGGGAATAGGGGGAACAAAAGGGAATGAGCCGGTCGCCAAGATTAGCTTGTCGTAACTTTCAACGTGACCACTTTCAGTGATGACTTGTTGATTGGCGGTGTCTAGCTTGGCAACCTTCTGGTTCAACAAGTAGTTCACGCCGTTGCTTTGGTAATACTCTTCACTGGTCAATGACAGGTCATCAGCGCTTTTACCATTAAAGTAAGCCGTTAGCTGAACACGGTCGTAGGCCAGCCTTGGTTCTTCACTGAAAGTAATCACATCAAACTCATCACTGTCTGATTGCAGGATGTTGTCGATAAATTTGTGTCCAACCATGCCGTTACCAACAACGACGATTTTCTTCTTGCTCATAATCCATTCCTTATTCTCGGCGTCACCATCACTAGCATCTAATTTCTAGTCGTTAGCAGATGAATACCGGGTTGAGATTCCACTCAATTCATAATCATCAAGAAAAACAAAAATGTTTTTTCTAAGTCTTGGTTTTTAGTGGAGCAAGGAGGATGCCAGATTACGGTTCGTTCATTTAAATAAAAATTAACTTATAATTTTCAGTGGTTTAAAAAATAGAGGTAGCACGCAATTACCCCTAAAGTGGTATGTAAAATTTTTGTTAGATTTATATAAATGAGCGTTTGTGGTGCAACTTTCAGCAAGATGGTGCAAAAATTAAGTTTCTATCTTGGTTAAGTTCTAATTGGTTCATTGCTGATATTTGTGTTTTTATTAAGTTGTTGTTTTTAAATGAAATTATTTGCTATGCATCAGCTGTTATTAAGTGGCGTGTTATTTGCTTGTTTTCACTTATTACAATTATGGATAATTGAGCGAGAAACGGATGACCGATTCAAACAGCGGCTGGATAAAATCGACCTGTGCTTATTGTGGTGTAGGGTGTGGAATAGAAGCGAGACCGACATCGCTAGGAAAACTAGAAGTGCGTGGTGATAAAGATCATCCATCAAACTATGGAAAGCTTTGTACTAAAGGGATCGCGCTTGGCGACACCGTCACGCCTTTAGGTCGTCTTACACAGCCTGCTTATATTCAGAATGAGCAAAAACAACAGCTGGATTGGAACAGTGCCACTCAGTTGGTCGCAGACAAATTTAATCAAACCATCGAAGAATTTGGGGCCGATTCGGTTGCGTTCTATGTGTCTGGTCAGCTGCTTACCGAAGACTATTACGTTGCCAATAAACTGATGAAAGGCTTCATCGGCAGTGGCAACATTGACAGTAATTCTAGGCTATGTATGGCTTCAACCGTGGTCGGGCATAAGCGAGCATTTGGCGCAGACACAGTGCCGGTGTGCTATGAAGATCTCGAGCAAGCCGATCTAGTCGTGATTACAGGCTCTAACCTAGCATGGTGTCACCCGGTACTTTTCCAAAGATTAAGAGCCGCGAAACAAGCCAACCCCGCATTGAAAGTCATCGTCATCGACCCGCGTTATACCGACACTTGTGAAATTGCAGACATTCACTTGGCATTGGAATCAGGCTCAGACGTCGCGTTGTTCAATGGTTTATTGGGTTACCTCGATGATAACGACAAGCTAGATACAGATTACATAGAAAACCACACTCAAGGCTTTACTGAATCGATTCGATCTGCGACTCACTACCGTTATACAGAGTCAGGTTATACCGAATCAGGCTGGGGCGACAAAAGTGTTCCTGAACTTACAGGGTTAACAGAGCAGCAGCTAAAACAGTTCTACAGTTTGTTTGCATCGAACGAGAAGGTGCTGACCATTTACTCCCAAGGCGTGAACCAATCGACACAAGGGTGCGATAAGGTAAACGCCATTATTAACTGCCATTTAGCCACCGGGAAAATTGGCAAGCCGGGCATGGGGCCATTCTCTGTAACGGGCCAGCCGAACGCGATGGGCGGACGTGAGGTGGGCGGTTTAGCCAATACCTTAGCGGCGCACTTTGAATTTGGTGACCCGCAATCACACCAAACCGTGAGTGAATTTTGGCAGACCGACAACCTAGCAACACATGCGGGTTTAAAAGCGATTGACCTGTTTGATGCCATGAATGAAGGCAAAATCAAAGCGGTGTGGATCATGGCAACCAACCCTGTTGTGAGCCTGCCTGATAGCGAAAAGATCAAAGCGGCATTAGAGAAGTGCCCGTTTGTGGTGGTGTCGGACTGCATTGCTGATACAGAAACCACACGCTTGGCCGATGTAGTGCTACCCGCACAAGGGTGGAGTGAGAAATCGGGCACTGTGACCAACTCTGAACGCCGAATCTCACGTCAACGCCGCGTGTTACCAAGCCCAGGGGAAGCCAAACCCGATTGGTGGATATTAAAAGAAGTCGCACAAAAAATGGGATTCAAAGAGCAATTTGAGTTCCGTCACGAAGGTGAGATCTTCAAAGAGTATTGCGAGATGACAGCGCTCGGCAATGAAACGGGCAAAGCGCGTGATTTGTGCTTAATTGGATTAACCAAACTGGATGAAAAAGGCTATGGCGAACTCACTCCACAGCAATGGCCAGTGTTAGAGTATCAACCAGAGATCATTGAGCAACGCATGTTCACCAATGGCGAGTTCTTTACTGAATCAGGCAAAGCGCAGTTTATTGCAGTTGAGCACGACAAACCGATTGCCGATACCAGCCTTGAATTCCCGCTTATCATGAACACAGGTCGAATCAGAGACCAATGGCACACCATGAGCCGCACAGGTTTGGCGGCAGGTTTAGGTGAGCATACCCCTGAGCCTTTTGTTGCGATGCACCCAGATACCGTTTCAGAACTGAACTTGGATGAGTTTGGGCTAGATGCTTTCAACCACGCCACTATTAACCCAGTGGTGAAAGTGCGCAGCGCACAAGGGGAGTGCCAAGCCCGCTTAGTGGTGACCAAAGAGATGCGCCGTGAACAAGTCTTCATGCCTATCCATTGGAACGCACCGACCGCCAAAGACAGCAAACCATGTGACTTGATCTTGCCTCATACCGATGCAGCTTCTGGTCAACCTGAATTCAAGCATACCCCAGTAGTGGTTGAACCATGTGGTTATCGCAGTGAAGCCGCACTAGTCAGCGACAAAGTGATGGACTGCAGTGGCTTTGATTACTGGGTTCGCCAAAGAGTGGAGGGCGGTTTTCTGTATCGCATCTCATCATCTAAGAACCCTATGGAGCTGGTTATTCAGCTTGCTAATACCCTCGATGCCTTGCCAGAACCTGACGCAGAAGCGATTAAATCACTCCATTACCACGGCAATAAATCATTCAAGAACTACGGCTCTGCCAAGCTAGGTCAGTCTGGTGTAAAGCAAGCCTTCGTGGTGAACAGTAAGCTAGACCATCAAAGCATTGAATGGCTAGTGGAGTGCCTAACAAGAGAAGCCGATGAAGAGTTCGAAGCCGAGTTTTTGAGTACTATGGCGAAGTAGTTACTTCCTCTTACTTATCCATACCTACAGCGTAAACGCCGACAATCATGTCGGCGTTTTTGTTTGAGAATACAACTTCCAAGATACAACCTTCATAGCCTGAACTGCGGTTTACTCACATATTGGGGAGTTTTCTGCATTTTGCCGGAACTATATGGAAAATTTCTGCTTTTCGTCATGTTTGATACAAAGATAAGTAGGTAAGATGATGTTATTAAATGAGTTATTAGACTAAGTGCAGCGAGTCTTGGAAACTAGACAGAATTGTTTCAGGGACAAAATGCAGAATTATTCTGTCTAATATAGCTGTTATGCATTAACGGAGAAATTAGTAATTGAGCACTGAAAAGAAAACACGAGACGAAAAAGTTACGTTTCAAGTGAATAAAAATGTAAATAAGATTTCGTTTACGTATGAGCCTTTACGAGACGGCTTAATAATTCCTGAAGCAGATCCTAGTACGATTCGTGTTGAGCGCAGTTATGAAAGGGCTTCAGGCAAGCCGAAAGTTTTAAGCAGTGTTCAAGGACATAGTGAGTTCGCAGCATTTGATGTCGATACAATGTTACTGAATGGATACGATTACATCATTAGCGTTGATACCAATTCTCGCGAATACAATGGACAGAAAATTAGCATTTGTACTTGTTACCAAGTGCCAGGAAAAGTTTCACAGTATGTGGGTACCGACGGTGTTCCTTTTATTCACCTTGGCTCGTTCATTATTGTAAACCCGCAACCTCACATTAACCCAGAGCTTATAGGTTGGCATCTCGTAATCACCAACTTTTTACGATTTCCATTTGATACAGGTAAAGAAATGCTCGCTATCATTGTTGATAGCGAAAAAGATTCATTACCAGAATTTAACAAGCGTGTTAAACCCTACTTTAAATCGAGTTATCTACATCATCAGGTAAAGCTTTGTTATGCGTCAGACAAAGATAAGGATACGTTAGCAGGGCAAATGCTCAAAATGTGTCATAACACATCAAATCAGATCTTTAGACAAATGCAGAGTAAGAAAACAGTTCTACCCAAACTAACTAATGGATTAGGTGTTTGTGATGGTTACGTACAAGTCGCGGGCACAAATGCATAACAACAATCTGTTTAAGAGGGATTCGCAACGCGTGGCATTTTTACTATGCGTTGGTTTTAGTGTTTAAGGCGGTATGCGGCAACTTCGGTATTGCGTTGCTCACCCCTTAACAGGGCTACATGGATTCCCCCGGTTGTCAAACATCCGCTAAACTTATGTTGATGGGTTTTGGACTGCCGCTCTACATTCGGCCTACTTATCGACGATTCGCATACGTCGTGGCCCTGATGACTTTGCGCGACTGCGGTGCCTTATTCGTTAGATGACATCTAGTGTGTCCGCCGCATTAACAGGCTCTCCGCAAGTGGTCTTAACCTATCTCCATCATTAGCGTCTGCAATGACCCGGTGGGTTTAACTCTCTATGCTGCTTAGGTTTCTACTTAAGCAGCATAGTTTTCATATTCGGTTTGATTGTGTAAAAGCGACCATATAATTCGTGCGTTCTTCGCGGCAAGTGCCACTATCGCTCGGTTCATTCCTCTTCGTTCTAGAACGCCTCGACACCACTGACTTAGCTTATCTTGCTTGTCGCCAAGGTTGGCAATGACTGTCCTTGCGCCATGAACTAATAGTGTTCGTAAGTATTTATCACCGTGTTTGGTTATCCGACCTAAGCGAGGCTTTCCTCCCGTCGAATATTGCTTTGGTACTAGTCCTAGCCAAGCAGAGAAATCACGGCTTTTATCAAATTGAGAACCATTGCCTATCGAAGCAAGTATCGCAGTAGCGGTTTGCGGTCCAATGCCACGAACCTTCATCACTCGTTGAACATTAGCGCTGACCTTAGCAAAAGACTCGAAGACTTGTTCAGTATCGGCGATACGTTGATTCAACTCTCCAAGGTGGTGATAAGCATCGGCAATCCCCGTTCTTGCGAGATGTGGCAGTTCATTTTCTGCATCTTCAAGCATTAAGGGAACGTGTTTCATCAATGAAGAGCGACCAACGGGAATGATCAACCCGAACTCAGAAAGTAGGGCGCGCATGCGATTCATAAGCGCGGTGCGTTCACGAACCCAATGCTCTCTCATTCTATGTACCGATAGGATGGCTTGTTGCTCTGGTGATTTTACGGGCACAAAGCGAGTGGATGGTCGCTGAACAGCTTCGCAGATAGCTACTGCATCATTAAGGTCGTTCTTTCCCTTAGTTCGATAAGGAATTACGTATTTAACAGCCATAATACGGGCTTCGTGACCGAGTGTATTGAGTGTTCTTGCCCAATAATGTGCACCACCACACGCTTCAACGCCTATACGCATGAGTGGCATATTTGCTATTGTAGTCAGTAGTTTAGAGCGGGTTACTGACTTATGAAGTATGACCTTACCATTTTGGTCTACGGCATGAAGACTGAAGTGGTTTTTAGCTAGGTCGATACCGCAGAAATAAGAATAATCAGACATGGTGCCTCCGATGCATTTAAGTACCACATAAGTGTGGCAGATCCTCGGTAGGGGGAATCCATGTCATTCGTTGATACCGCAATCAATCATCTAACCTTTTCATAGCTTTACGGTAAACATCGCTACGTTCGCGTTTTCCGACTGCTAAGACGGTTACAATGATGACATCGTCTTCAACTTTGTAGACGAGACGGTAGCCCGATTGGCGCAGCTTAATCTTATACATGTTGTCAGCTCCAGAGAGTTTTGAAGCCGGAACATGCGGGTTATCTAAACGCTCGATTAGCTTTTTCTTAAATTGTTGTTGAAGCGTTGAGCCAAGCTTTTTCCACTCTTTGAGTGCACTCTTTTTAAAGTCGAGTTTATAGGTCATCAATATTTACCGAAATACTCTCTTCAGATTCACGCTCTTTCGCAATAGTTAGTAGTTCAAGATCTTCGAGTCTGTCCATCATCATTTCGTACGCTTCGGCTGGTACGCAATAAAATGCTGGCTCATTTCGGTTCAGTACAGCAACAGGTTCACCGTAAGCACTAGTTGCAACTTTCATAGGGTTAGCTTTCAACTCAGTAATGCTTGCAGCAACATCGGCTAAAATTCTAGTGGTCATGTAATAGGTCTCTTAAGTGGTCTTTGTTTTGGTCATTTTAGCCTCAACCAAGAGGTATAACAAGTTGCTTAAGAATAATTCGCAACGCGTGGCATTTTTACTATGCGTTGGTTTATGTGTTTAAGGTATTATGCGGAGGCTAAGGTATTGGTTTGCTCACACCTTAGCAAGGCGTAAAGTGTCGATATCTTGGGATAATAGTTCTAGATATCTAATTCAGAATAGCTGCGTAAACCTTAATTTAGAGGCTCTTGAACCATGGTATTACTTATAGTTTGGTTGGCTATTTGGGTTTCTTCAGCCAAACCACTTGCTTCTGTCGCCCGACGAACATACCGCATTAGAGTACAAAGTAGTTCGAATGGTTGGAAAAGTATTTTGTTTTCTATATTGGCTCACCTTACCTTTGTTCAACTATTTAGCTTTCCTGTAGATAGTTGGTTTTACTGGGTACTTCCAGTACTAAATGTTTTGTTTGTTATGCACATGCTCTTGCTCTTGGATTTGGTTCTAGATCGTTATAGTGTGGTTGATACTTCACGTTTTACCCATCGTTCAATTGCACCTTTTTTGGTGTCATGTAGTGCATTTATTGCAATGCTTTTCTACTCAGCTTATCTCAATGATGCAATACTGAGGGGAGTATGTATTGCTGCTCTCTCAATAGGTTTGACAGGGTTTCTAGTAACTTATAGAAATGTAAAATAGGGTCATACAGCTAACAGAGTATTTTAGGTTGATAAGAACCAAGCAAACCACAAAGGGCGCCAATAACGGCGCCCTTTGTGTTAGTTGGAAACGCTATAAGTGTCGTAGTCGCGAAGTAAGAAGATCGCAATACAGGCTGCGAGCATTGGCCAAGAGGCGAAGAACAGTAGGTTGTTGAACGGGTCCATGTATTTTCCAAAAGAGGAAAAGGTTGAGCCTGCATGAAGGACTAAAATGGCTCCGTAGGTGTACTTTTTCCACATGCCTACAACGAATGCGCCTAAAAATCCGAGCTGCGCGACACCCAGAGCCATCATCGCATTGTTCGAGATGTCGATGCCGTAAAAGCCAGACAGTACTTTTGTCGCGTGCTCAGGGACTAGGATCTTATCCAAGCCCCAGAATAAGAAGACGATAAAAATGCCGATTCTCAGCAGTAGTAGGCTAGTTGCCAGTTTGGTTTGAAGTGTCTTTTCCATGATATCCCTTGTGATGCATTCAATGATGCGATGATTTAAATGTTCATCAAAGGAGACCCATAGCCTTCGCGTTTTCTTTCGCAGTTTTTTAGTGCCTTATGTAACAAGGAATGTCTGATTAACCTTTGCTTATATAATATGTCATTTTTTTGATGTGGTATCATTCACGCAGTTAACTGTTAATGGATATATAACGTGAAAAAATACCTACTATTATCGCTTTCGGTTTTAATTTTGGCTGGTTGTGGAGCCCCTCGTTACACTGGGAGCGCGATTCCAGAACCTACGACTGAAGTTGATGTTGTTATCGTTAAAGACGCTGAAACACGTGAAGGGTTTTTAAATACTATGGAAACGTGGCTGCAAGATAACGATTATACCTACACCGTCGTACCTGATAAGTCGAAGCACGATCTTGATAAGCTGACATTGGAGTATGAAGGCCATTGGAGCTGGGACTTAGCGTTGTTCTTAAAGCAAGCGGAGATCAATGCTTATCAGAACGGACAAAGAGTAGGTGAAGTAGAATTTAAAGTCCCATACACGGCTAACCCAAACAAATTTGGTAATGCAGCTAAGCGTATTGGTTTTATGATGGATACGGTATTTGGTAAGAAAACTGCTGAAGAAGCAACGAAAGCAGCTAATTCATCAGATTCAAAAGCGACGAACTAGTCTAATTAGTTTACTAACTTATACCTTTGTTCGCTTTCTATTTTTCTTTAAGCTCTGCTCGAATAGACGAATAGACGAA
>NZ_JBFRLK010000046.1:87716-88241 GCF_041469805.1 Vibrio sp. 10N.286.48.C11
CGAATAGACGAATAGACGAAGCCGTCGCTTTAAAGCTGCGGCTTCGCATCTTTTCATATTAATTAAAACTCTTGTCTGAAGTAATTTTTGCTAAACCAGCAATCAACTTCCAAAGCGTGTAGATCGCGGCAACAAGAAGAACAACATAGCCAATAACAAAAACGGCTGTTAGAGCGCCAATGATAGTAAGCACAATCGAAACAAAGAATGTTTTGGTGATGTTGTCGTAGTGATCCGCAAAGACAGTCCCTTGAGCATCGGACTTTTTAACGATGCCCCAAATACCACCTGCAAGAAAACTAATACCAGTAAAGAAGCCTAATAGCATTAACGCATACGCGATGATGGCATGAGTTTTTGCATTTTTGTCCTTCTCTGAGAGCCCCGTATTAATTACTTCAGTATTTTCCATGTGATTGATTCCTAGGTTAATTTAATCACGCACATGATACGGTATTATCTTGTTGATGGTCACGAATTAGTTGCTTGTTGCATATGTTACATGCTTGCGTATTTCGGTGATTG
>NZ_JBFRLK010000047.1:0-14283 GCF_041469805.1 Vibrio sp. 10N.286.48.C11
GGTGTTGTAGCTAAAATCTTCGCTTAATAGCATTTAGATTTTTGCACTCTCTTCATTAGAAGAGCACGCATCTGAAAAGGGGAGCTTCGGCTTCCCTTTTGTTTTCTCAAAAGAAATATTACCTTCCATCTATCTTCTTCCCTCTCGATACAAAACCAACTTCCAATAAATTGCGATTATTTTTCCAACACTACTTGCATACTAAAGTGTGATCTGTATAATGCATCGCACTGGCTAACGCTGGTTGTGAACCAATGAGCACTGAGGAGTAGGTCTTACCTAGTAATGTATACTCAGCTTATGTTCGCGGTTAATAAAAATAGTAAACTTCTTGTTTACTTCAAAAGTTAACTGACAATGCGTCCTAATTTTGGGTGCTACGGTTTCACATAAATCAATCGGCATTCTCTCGTTTTATCGGGTTTGAGTGGCGATATTGTTTGTGTAATTTTTAATAATTGGAGCTCTGTCTCATGCAGAACCAACGTATTCGTATCCGCCTTAAAGCGTTTGATTACAAGCTAATCGATGCTTCAACTGCGGAAATCGTTGAAACAGCAAAACGTACTGGCGCACAGGTTCGTGGTCCTATTCCACTTCCTACTCGTAAAGAGCGTTTCACTGTTCTTACCTCTCCACACGTCAACAAAGATGCACGTGATCAGTACGAAATCCGTACTCACAAGCGTTTGATCGACATCGTTGAGCCAACAGATAAAACTGTTGATGCTCTAATGCGTCTTGATCTTGCAGCTGGCGTTGATGTTCAAATCAGCCTAGGTTAAGGGAGATAAGAATAATGATTGGTCTAGTCGGACGTAAAGTGGGTATGACCCGCGTATTTACTGAAGAAGGCGTTTCTATCCCAGTAACTGTTGTTGAGGTTGAAGCGAACCGTATTTCTCAAGTTAAAACTCTTGAGACAGACGGCTACGCAGCAATCCAAGTAACTACTGGTGCTAAGAAAGCTAACCGTGTAACTAAACCTGAAGCTGGTCACTTCGCGAAAGCGGGTGTAGAAGCAGGTCGCGGTCTTTGGGAATTCCGTTTAGAAAACGGCGAAGAGTTTGAAGTTGGCGCTGAGCTAAACGTAGAACTTTTCAACGAAATTAAAAAAGTAGACGTTACTGGTACATCTAAAGGTAAAGGCTTCCAAGGCGCTATCAAGCGTTGGAACTTCTCTACTCAAGATATGACTCACGGTAACTCTTTGTCTCACCGCGCACCGGGTTCAATTGGCCAATGTCAAACTCCAGGCCGCGTGTTTAAAGGCAAGAAAATGGCAGGTCACATGGGTGCTGAGCGTGTAACGACTCAAAACCTAGAGATCGTACGTGTTGACGCTGAGCGCAATCTACTCCTTATTAAAGGTGCAGTACCGGGCTCAACAGGCGGAAACGTGATCGTAAAACCTGCTGTTAAAGCATAACGTCTAGGAGTAAGTAATGGAATTGATGGTTAAAGGTGCTGATGCACTAACTGTTTCCGAGACTACTTTCGGACGTGACTTCAACGAAGCTCTTGTACACCAAGTAGTTGTTGCATATGCAGCAGGTGCTCGTCAAGGTACTCGTGCTCAAAAGACTCGTTCTGAAGTATCTGGCGGTGGCGCTAAGCCATGGCGTCAAAAAGGTACTGGCCGCGCACGTGCTGGTACAATTCGTAGCCCAATCTGGCGTACAGGTGGTGTTACTTTTGCTGCGAAACCACAAGATCACAGCCAAAAAGTAAACAAAAAAATGTACCGCGGTGCTATGAAGAGCATTCTTTCTGAGCTAGTTCGTCAAGAGCGTTTAATCGTTGTTGATAACTTCTCTGTAGAAGCACCAAAAACAAAAGAACTTGTAGCTAAGCTTAAAGAGCTTGAGCTAAGCGACGTTCTGATTGTGACTGGCGAAGTAGATGAAAATCTATTCTTAGCTGCTCGTAACCTATACAAAGTAGATGCACGTGATGTTGCTGGTGTTGATCCAGTATCACTAATCGCTTTCGACAAGGTTCTAATGACTGCTGACGCAGTTAAGCAAGTTGAGGAGATGCTAGCATGATCACTGAAGAGCGTATCTTAAAAGTTCTACGTGCTCCGCACATCTCTGAAAAAGCAACTATGGCAGCTGAGAAAGCGAACACTATCGTTTTCAAAGTAGCTAAAGATGCAACTAAGAAAGAGATCAAAGCAGCTGTAGAAAAGCTATTTGAAGTTGAAGTTAAGTCTGTAAATACTCTTGTATTAAAGGGTAAGACCAAACGTCAAGGTATGCGTGAAGGCCGTCGTTCAGACGTTAAGAAAGCCTACGTTACTTTGAAAGAAGGTCAAGATCTTGACTTCGTTGGCGGCGCGGAATAACAGGAGTAGTAAAAATGGCTATTGTTAAATGTAAGCCGACTTCCCCTGGTCGTCGTCACGTCGTTAAAGTTGTTAACGCTGACCTACACAAGGGTAAGCCATACGCACCACTTCTAGAGAAAAACTCTAAGAACGGTGGTCGTAACAACAACGGTCGTATTACAGTACGTCACATCGGTGGTGGTCATAAGCACCATTACCGTGTAATTGACTTCAAACGTACTAAAGATGGCATCCCAGCGAAAGTTGAGCGTCTAGAATACGATCCAAACCGTAGTGCTAACATCGCTCTAGTTCTGTACGCAGACGGTGAGCGTCGTTACATCATTGCACCTAAAGGTGTTAACGCAGGCGACCAGATTCAATCTGGCGTAGATGCTGCAATCAAAGCAGGTAACACTCTGCCGATGCGCAACATCCCAGTAGGTTCTACTGTACACTGTGTTGAACTTAAGCCTGGTAAAGGTGCTCAACTAGCTCGTTCGGCTGGTGCTTATGCTCAAATCATCGCTCGCGATGGTGCATACGTAACTATCCGTCTACGTTCTGGTGAGATGCGCAAAGTTCTTTCTGAAGGTCGTGCAACGATCGGTGAAGTTGGTAACTCTGAGCATATGCTACGTGAACTTGGTAAAGCTGGTGCTTCACGCTGGCGCGGCGTACGTCCAACCGTACGTGGTGTAGTAATGAACCCGGTGGATCACCCACATGGTGGTGGTGAAGGCCGCACATCTGGTGGTCGTCACCCAGTTTCTCCTTGGGGCGTTCCTACTAAGGGCTTCAAGACTCGTAAGAACAAGCGCACTGACAAGTACATCGTACGTCGTCGCACTAAATAATTTATAAAGAGGAATCGCCATGCCACGTTCTCTCAAGAAAGGTCCTTTTATTGACCTACACTTGCTGAAGAAGGTAGAGAAAGCGGTGGAAAGCGGAGACAAAAAGCCTATTAAGACTTGGTCCCGTCGCTCAATGATCATCCCAACAATGATTGGTTTGACCATCGCTGTCCATAATGGTCGTCAGCACGTTCCAGTTTTCGTTACCGAAGAAATGATCGGTCACAAACTGGGCGAATTTGCACCAACTCGTACTTATCGCGGTCATGCTGCAGATAAGAAAGCTAAGAAGAAATAAGGAGTAGATGATGGAAGCTTTAGCTAAACATAACTTTGCTCGTATTTCTCCACAGAAAGCTCGCTTAGTTGCAGACCAAATTCGCGGTAAGTCGGTAGACCAAGCTCTAGAAATTCTAACTTTCAGCAACAAAAAAGCTGCTGTATTAGTTAAGAAGGTTCTTGAGTCAGCTATCGCTAACGCGGAACATAACGAAGGTGCAGATATCGACGATCTAAATGTCGCTAAAATCTTCGTAGATGAGGGCCCTATCATGAAGCGTATTATGCCTCGTGCTAAAGGTCGTGCGGATCGTATCTTGAAGCGTTCAAGCCACATCACTATTGTTGTAGCAGATCGCTAAAGACTAGGAGAGTAAGCAATGGGTCAGAAAGTACATCCTAATGGTATTCGTCTTGGCATCGTTAAGCCTTGGAATGCTACATGGTTTGCTAATACCAACGAATTCGCTGACAACCTAGACGGCGACTTCAAGGTACGTCAGTTCCTTACAAAGGAACTACAAAAAGCATCATTATCTCGTATCGTTATCGAGCGTCCAGCTAAGAGCATCCGTGTGACTATTCACACTGCTCGTCCTGGCGTTGTTATCGGTAAGAAAGGTGAAGACGTAGAGAAGCTACGCGCAGCTGTAGCTAAAATCGCAGGTGTACCAGCGCAAATTAACATCGCTGAAGTACGTAAGCCTGAGCTAGATGGTCAGCTTGTAGCTGATAGCATCGCGTCTCAACTAGAGCGTCGTGTTATGTTCCGTCGTGCAATGAAGCGTGCGGTACAAAATGCTATGCGTCTAGGCGCTAAAGGCATCAAAGTACAAGTAGGCGGCCGTCTTGGCGGTGCTGAAATCGCACGTTCTGAGTGGTACCGTGAAGGCCGTGTGCCTCTACACACTCTACGTGCAGACATTGATTACGCAACTTCTTCGGCTCACACTCAATACGGTGTGATCGGCATTAAAGTTTGGATCTTCAAAGGTGAGATTCTAGGCGGTATGCCAGCTGCTAACGCAGTAGAGCCAAAAGGCGATAAGCCTAAGAAGCAGCGTAAAGGCCGTAAGTAAGGAGTCGAACGATGCTACAACCAAAACGTACTAAGTTCCGCAAGGTTATGACTGGTCGTAACCGTGGTCTAGCTAAAGGTACTGAAGTAAGCTTCGGCGAATTCGGTCTTAAAGCTGTTGGCCGTGGTCGTCTGACTGCACGTCAAATCGAAGCGGCACGTCGTGCTATGACACGTCACATTAAGCGTCAAGGTCAAATCTGGATTCGTGTATTCCCAGACAAGCCAATTACTGAAAAGCCTCTTGAAGTTCGTCAAGGTAAAGGTAAAGGTTCAGTTGCGTACTGGGTTGCTCAAATCCAACCAGGCAAAGTTATGTACGAGATGAATGGCGTACCTGAAGAGTTGGCACGTGAAGCGTTCCGCCTAGCGGCACGTAAACTGCCTGTTAAAACTACTTTTGTAACTAAGCAGGTGATGTGATGAAAGCACAAGATCTACGCGAAAAGAACGTTGAAGAGCTTAACGCTGAGCTATTGAATTTGCTACGTGAACAGTTCAACTTGCGCATGCAAGCTGCAACTGGTCAACTTCAGCAAACTCATACTCTAAAAGCTGTACGCCGTGACATCGCACGTGTGAAAACTGTTTTGACTGAAAAGGCAGGCGCATAATGAGCGAAACTAACCGCATCCAGCAAGGCCGTGTAGTAAGCGACAAGATGGACAAGTCTATCGTTGTTGCTATTGAACGCACTGTAAAACACCCAATTTACGGTAAGTTCATCAAACGCACGACTAAAGTACACGCACACGACGAAGACAACACTTGTGGCCTAGGCGACAAAGTTGAAATCGCTGAGTGTCGTCCTCTGTCTAAGACTAAGTCTTGGACATTGGTTAAAGTTCTAGAAAAAGCGAAGATTTAATCTTTGTAATTCTATAACTTATAAGCGGCTCCAAATTATTTTTTGGAGCCGCTTGTTTTTTGTCTACCCAATTTAAAAAAAGGGTGGTACAATTCGCGTCCCTTTTAAAGAGGCAGCCCGACCCGAGAGGGTCTAGTTTTAATATTTAGCGGAGCACTAACAATGATCCAGATGCAAAGTACACTTGACGCAGCAGATAACTCTGGCGCGCGCAAGGTAATGTGTATTAAGGTTCTGGGTGGCTCTCACCGCCGTTATGCACATATCGGTGACGTCATCAAGGTTACAGTGAAGGAAGCGATTCCTCGCGGTAAAGTAAAGAAAGGTGATGTTCTGAAGGCGGTAGTAGTGCGCACCCGTAAAGGCGTTCGTCGCCCAGACGGTTCTGTCATTCGCTTCGACAGTAATGCTTGTGTATTGTTAAATGACACTACTGAGCAACCAGTCGGCACACGTATCTTTGGTCCTGTGACTCGTGAACTTCGTAACGCGAAATTCATGAAGATTGTATCACTAGCACCTGAAGTTCTGTAAGGAGCGGCAATATGGCAGCTAAAATCCGTCGTAATGACGAAGTAATCATTCTTGCTGGTAAAGATAAAGGCAAGAAAGGTAAAGTAACTAAGGTTCTGACAACTGGTAAAGTTATCGTTGAAGGCATCAACCTTGTTAAGAAACACCAAAAGCCGGTTCCGGCTCTAGGTCAACAAGGTGGCATCGTTGAACAAGAAGCAGCTATTGATGCTTCTAACGTTGCTGTTTTTAACGCGGCTACTGGTAAAGCAGACCGTATCGGTTTCCGTATCGAAGATGGCAAGAAAGTTCGTTTCTTCAAATCTAACGGCGAAACTGTTTCTAACTAATTAGAAGTAATTTGGAGTTCTACTATGGCGAAACTGCATGATTACTACAAGTCGTCTGTAGTCGCTGAGCTTACCAAAGAGTTCAGCTACACAAGCGTCATGCAAGTCCCTAGGATTGAGAAAATCACCCTAAATATGGGCGTTGGTGAAGCAATCAACGATAAGAAACTGCTAGAAAACGCAGCAGCTGATATGGCAACGATCTCTGGTCAAAAGCCACTTATCACTAAAGCGCGTAAATCTGTAGCTGGTTTCAAAATTCGTGAAGGCTACCCAATTGGTTGTAAAGTAACCTTGCGTGGTGAGCGCATGTGGGAATTTTTAGAGCGTTTAATCTCTATCGCACTTCCACGTGTACGTGATTTCCGTGGTGTTAGCGCTAAGTCTTTTGACGGTCGCGGTAACTACAGCATGGGCGTTCGCGAGCAAATCATCTTTCCGGAAATCGACTACGATAAAGTCGATCGTGTCCGCGGTCTTGATATCACTATCACGACTTCTGCGGGTTCCGATGAGGAAGGCCGAGCTCTGCTGGCTGCCTTTAACTTCCCATTCCGTAAGTAAGGGTAGGGTTACTGTTATGGCTAAACAATCAATGAAAGCACGTGAAGCTAAACGTGCAAAACTAGTAGCTAAGTTCGCTGAAAAGCGTTCTGCGCTAAAAGTTATCATTAGCGATGTAAACGCATCTGAAGAAGATCGTTGGAATGCGGTTCTTAAACTGCAATCTCTTCCACGTGATTCAAGTGCATCACGTCAGCGCAACCGTTGCAACCAAACTGGTCGTCCACACGGTTACCTACGTAAATTCGGTCTAAGCCGCATTAAGGTTCGTGAAGCTTGCATGAAAGGCGAGATTCCGGGTCTTCGTAAGGCTAGCTGGTAATTGCCACTTAATCATTTGGAGTAAATCTTATGAGCATGCAAGATCCGATTTCGGATATGCTGACCCGAGTTCGTAACGGTCAGGCAGCAAACAAAGTTGCTGTAAAAATGCCTTCTTCAAAGCTTAAAGTTGCAATTGCTGCATTACTTAAAGCTGAAGGTTACATCGTAGACTTCGCTGTTAACAGCGAAGCAAAACCTGAGCTAGAAGTTACTCTTAAGTACTTCCAAGCTAAACCTGTAATCGAGCAAATCAAGCGTGTATCACGTCCTGGTCTAAGAGTTTATAAAAATAAAGACTCTTTACCTACAGTGATGGGTGGTCTTGGTATTGCAGTTGTTTCTACTTCCAAGGGTCTGATGTCTGACCGTGCTGCTCGTAAAGCAGGTCTTGGCGGTGAAATCATCTGTTACGTAGCTTAAGGAGTAGATTATGTCTCGTGTTGCTAAAGCACCTGTCGCTATTCCAGCTGGCGTAGAGGTGAAACTAAACGGCCAAGAAGTTACTGTAAAAGGTAGCAAAGGTGAGCTTACTCGCGTTCTTAACAGCGCCGTAGTTATTGCACAGGAAGAAACCAACCTAACTTTCGGTCCGAAAGAAGGTGTTACTAACGCATGGGCACAAGCTGGTACAGCTCGCGCTCTAGTTAATAACATGGTTGTGGGTGTTACTGAGGGCTTCACTAAGAAGCTAACTCTTAAGGGTGTTGGTTACCGTGCTGCTATGAAAGGCAACTCTGTAGCTCTAACTCTTGGTTTTTCTCACCCAGTAGAGCACGCTCTACCTGAAGGTATTAAAGCTGAGTGCCCTAGCCAAACTGAGATCATCATTACTGGTTGCGATAAGCAAGTAGTAGGTCAAGTTGCGGCTGACATTCGTTCTTACCGTGCTCCTGAGCCTTACAAAGGCAAAGGTGTTCGTTACGCAGATGAAAATGTGCGTACTAAAGAAGCTAAGAAGAAGTAAGGTATCACTATGGATAAGAAAGCATCTCGCATCCGTCGTGCTACACGTGCACGTCGTAAGATTGCAGAACTTGGTGCAACTCGCCTGGTAGTACACCGTACTCCTCGCCATGTTTACGCACAAGTTATCGCGGCAAACGGCTCTGAGGTTATCGCAGCTGCTTCTACTGTAGAAAAAGCGATCCGTGAGCAAGTTAAGAACACTGGTAACGTTGATGCAGCTAAAGCAGTTGGTAAAGCTGTTGCTGAGCGCGCTCTTGAAAAAGGCGTAGCTTCAGTTGCATTTGATCGTTCTGGTTTCCAATACCACGGTCGAGTAGCGGCGCTAGCAGAATCTGCTCGCGAAGCTGGTCTGAAATTCTAAGGTAGGGTTGGAAGATGGCTAAAGAACAACAACAAGCTAATGATTTGCAAGAAAAGCTGATCGCAGTTAACCGTGTATCTAAGACGGTTAAAGGTGGTCGAATCATGAGCTTTACTGCACTAACAGTAGTTGGTGACGGTAACGGTCGCGTAGGTTTCGGTTACGGCAAAGCTCGTGAAGTACCTGCTGCGATTCAAAAAGCAATGGAAAAAGCGCGCCGTAACATGGTTACAGTATCGCTTAACGAAGGCACTCTTCACCACCCGGTGAAAGGTCGTCATTCGGGCTCTAAAGTTTACATGCAGCCAGCTGCAGAAGGTACAGGTGTTATTGCCGGCGGTGCAATGCGTGCTGTACTTGAAGTTGCGGGCGTACATAACGTACTTTCTAAAGCATACGGTTCAACGAACCCGATCAACATCGTTCGTGCAACGATTGGTGCTCTAGTAGACGTTAAGTCACCAGAAATGGTTGCTGCTAAACGTGGTCTAACTGTTGAATCTATTTCGGAGTAAGCACACGATGGCAACTATTAAAGTAACTCAAACTAAAAGCTCAATTGGTCGCCTACCTAAGCACAAAGCGTGTCTTAAAGGTCTAGGTCTTCGTCGCATCAACCATACAGTAGAACTTGAAGATACACCGTGCGTACGCGGTATGATCAACAAGGTTTACTACATGGTTAAGATTGAGGAGTAATCAGAATGCGTTTGAATACTCTATCACCGGCTGCTGGCTCTAAACCTTCTAAGAAGCGTGTAGGTCGTGGTATCGGTTCTGGCCTTGGTAAAACAGGTGGCCGCGGTCACAAAGGTCAAAAGTCACGTTCTGGCGGCTCTGTTCGTCCAGGTTTTGAAGGCGGTCAAATGCCTCTAAAACAACGTCTACCTAAATTCGGTTTCACTTCTCGTAAGAGCCTAGTGTCTGCTGAAGTTCGTCTAGCTGAGCTAGCGAAAGTAACAGGTGACGTAGTTGATCTTAACAGCCTTAAAGCTGCTAACGTTATCACTAAGAACATCGAGTTTGTTAAGATCGTTCTTTCTGGTGACCTAAGCAAAGCTGTGACTGTTAAAGGTCTACGCGTGACTAAAGGCGCTAAAGCTGCAATCGAAGCTGCAGGCGGTAAAATCGAGGAATAATCTCGAGGAACGAGGTACAGATGGCTAAGAAACCAGGACAAGATTTTCGTAGTGCTCAGAGCGGCTTAAGTGAACTAAAGTCGCGCTTATTATTCGTAATTGGTGCACTTTTAGTATTCCGAGCCGGCTCTTTTGTGCCGATCCCTGGTATTGACGCAGCTGTACTTGCCGATTTGTTCGATCAGCAAAAAGGTACCATCGTAGAAATGTTTAACATGTTCTCCGGTGGTGCTCTTGAGCGTGCATCTATATTAGCATTGGGTATCATGCCGTACATTTCGGCATCGATCGTAGTCCAATTGCTAACTGTAGTTCATCCAGCGTTAGCGGAACTCAAGAAAGAGGGTGAAGCAGGCCGTCGTAAGATAAGCCAATATACACGCTACGGCACGCTTGTACTTGCAACATTCCAAGCTATTGGTATCGCAACAGGCTTACCAAACATGGTCGACAATCTGGTTGTTATCAACCAAACCATGTTTACGCTTATTGCTACCGTGAGTTTAGTAACTGGTACCATGTTCTTAATGTGGTTAGGTGAACAAATCACTGAGCGAGGAATCGGTAATGGTATTTCCATTCTGATTTTTGCAGGTATTGTTGCTGGATTGCCTTCTGCAATCGGTCAAACAATCGAGCAAGCGCGTCAAGGTGAATTGCATGTGCTTCTTCTGCTGTTGATTGCTGTATTGTCTTTTGCTGTTATTTACTTCGTAGTTTTCATGGAACGTGGTCAACGTCGTATCGTCGTTAACTATGCGAAACGTCAACAAGGTCGTAAAGTTTTTGCAGCACAAAGCTCTCACTTGCCTCTTAAGATTAATATGGCAGGTGTTATTCCAGCGATTTTCGCATCAAGTATTATTTTGTTCCCAGGAACATTAGCGCAGTGGTTTGGTCAAAATGGTGAAAGCAGCGCGTTCGGTTGGTTAACTGACGTGTCATTAGCTCTTAGCCCAGGTCAACCTTTGTATGTAATGCTTTATGCAGCAGCTATAATCTTCTTCTGTTTCTTCTATACAGCGTTGGTGTTTAACCCACGTGAAACAGCTGATAACTTGAAGAAGTCTGGTGCATTCGTACCCGGTATCCGCCCAGGTGAGCAGACAGCGAAATATATCGATAAAGTGATGACTAGACTAACCCTTGCGGGCGCTCTATACATTACTTTTATATGTCTGATTCCTGAGTTCATGATGGTCGCGTGGAACGTTCGTTTCTACTTTGGCGGCACATCACTACTAATCGTAGTGGTAGTTATCATGGATTTCATGGCACAGGTACAGACTCATCTGATGTCACAACAGTATGATTCTGTGTTAAAGAAAGCGAATCTGAAGGGTTACGGCCGTTAATTCGGTGGTAACAATTTCGATTCCATTTACGGAGTTTAGCAATGAAAGTTCGTGCTTCCGTTAAAAAAATCTGCCGTAACTGTAAAGTTATCAAGCGTAACGGTGTCGTTCGCGTGATTTGCAGTGAGCCAAAGCATAAGCAACGCCAAGGCTAATTAGCAGAAATTTTTACTTGAAATACAAGGTAGAGTCGAGTATATTCCTCGGCCTACCTTTTGCGTGCAAAAGAAGTAGTATGCCGCAGCGTATCCATAACGGGCTTTGCTGCGGATAATTCTTTTATGAACCCCTTAGGAGTGAATAATGGCCCGTATAGCCGGCATTAACATTCCTGATCATAAGCATTCTGTAATTGCACTTACTGCAATCTACGGTATCGGTAAAACTCGCTCTCAAGCTATTCTAGCTGAAGTGGGTATTGCTGAAGATGCTAAGATCAGTGAACTAACTGAAGAGCAGATCGATCAACTGCGTGATGGTGTAGCTAAGTACACTGTAGAAGGTGATCTACGTCGTGAAGTATCGATGAACATCAAGCGTCTTATGGACCTTGGCTGTTACCGCGGTCTTCGTCATCGTCGCAGTCTACCACTACGTGGACAGCGTACTAAAACCAACGCTCGCACCCGTAAGGGTCCGCGCAAGCCGATCAAGAAATAGTCGGATAAGGTAGAGTACAATGGCAAAACAACCAACTCGCGCGCGTAAGCGCGTACGCAAGCAAGTAGCTGATGGCGTAGCGCACATTCATGCTTCTTTCAACAACACAATCGTAACTATCACTGACCGTCAAGGCAACGCTCTTGCATGGGCTACAGCAGGTGGTTCAGGTTTCCGTGGTTCTCGTAAATCTACTCCGTTCGCAGCACAAGTTGCAGCTGAGCGTTGTGGTGAAATGGCTAAAGAATATGGCCTAAAGAACTTGGAAGTTATGGTTAAGGGTCCAGGTCCAGGTCGCGAATCTACTGTTCGTGCACTGAACGCTGCTGGTTTCCGTATCACTAACATTGTTGATGCGACACCAATCCCTCATAACGGTTGTCGTCCACCTAAGAAACGTCGCGTTTAAGTTTCGTTTCTAGGAATATTGGAGAAAGATCATGGCAAGATATTTGGGTCCTAAGCTTAAGCTTAGCCGTCGCGAAGGTACTGACTTATTCCTTAAGTCTGGTGTCCGTGCGATCGATACCAAGTGTAAAATTGATAACGCACCAGGTGTACACGGCGCTCGTCGCGGTCGTCTATCTGAGTATGGCGTTCAGCTTCGTGAGAAGCAAAAAGTTCGTCGTATCTACGGCGTTCTAGAAAAACAATTCCGCAACTACTACAAAGAAGCTGCACGTCTTAAAGGCAACACAGGTGCAAACCTGCTTCAGCTTCTTGAAGGTCGTCTTGATAACGTAGTTTACCGTATGGGCTTTGGCGCTACTCGTGCTGAATCTCGTCAACTAGTTAGCCACAAGTCTATTCTAGTTAACGGTAAAGTTGTAAACGTTCCTTCTTTCAAAGTAGCGGCAAACGACGTTGTTTCTATCCGCGAGAAAGCTAAACAGCAATCTCGTATTAAAGCGGCTCTAGAAGTTGCTGAACAACGTGAAAAGCCAACTTGGATTGAAGTAGATGCTGGCAAAATGGAAGGTACATTCAAGCGTATGCCTGAGCGTTCTGACCTATCAGCTGACATCAATGAACACTTGATCGTCGAACTTTACTCTAAGTAAGGTTAAAAAAAGAGAGGACACAATGCAGGGTTCTGTAACAGAATTTCTTAAGCCGCGTCTTGTTGACATTGAACAGATCAATACGACACACGCGAAAGTAACTCTTGAGCCATTAGAGCGCGGTTTCGGCCACACTCTAGGTAATGCTCTTCGCCGCATTCTTCTATCTTCTATGCCGGGTTGTGCCGTAACAGAAGTTGAAATTGAAGGTGTGCTACACGAATACAGCACTAAAGAAGGCGTTCAGGAAGATATCCTGGAAATCCTTCTAAACCTTAAAGGTTTGGCTGTACGCGTTGCTGAAGGCAAAGATGAAGTGTTTATTACACTGAACAAATCAGGCTCAGGCCCTGTTGTTGCAGGTGACATCACCCACGATGGTGATGTAGAGATCGCTAACCCTGAGCACGTAATTTGTCACCTAACGGATGACAACGCTGAGATCGCTATGCGTATCAAAGTAGAACGTGGTCGTGGTTACGTTCCAGCTTCAGCTCGTATCCATACTGAAGAAGATGAGCGTCCTATCGGTCGTCTACTAGTTGACGCTACTTACAGCCCGGTTGATAAAATCGCTTACGCTGTAGAAGCGGCACGTGTAGAACAACGTACTGATTTAGACAAGCTTGTTATCGATATGGAAACGAACGGTACTCTAGAACCTGAGGAAGCAATCCGTCGTGCAGCTACTATTTTAGCTGAACAATTGGATGCGTTCGTAGATCTTCGTGATGTACGTGTACCTGAGGAGAAGGAAGAGAAGCCAGAATTCGATCCTATCCTACTACGTCCTGTAGACGATCTTGAACTAACAGTTCGCTCTGCTAACTGTTTGAAAGCAGAAGCGATTCACTACATCGGTGATCTTGTACAGCGCACTGAGGTTGAGCTACTTAAAACGCCAAACCTTGGTAAGAAATCTCTTACAGAGATTAAAGATGTGCTTGCTTCACGTGGTCTTTCTCTAGGCATGCGTCTAGAAAACTGGCCACCAGCGTCAATCGCTGAAGATTAATCGAAAAGTTAGAAGGATTAGGTCATGCGCCATCGTAAAAGTGGTCGTCAACTCAACCGCAACAGCAGTCATCGCAAAGCGATGTTCAGCAACATGGCTAGCTCTCTTGTTCGTCACGAAGTTATTAAAACTACCGTGCCTAAAGCAAAAGAACTACGTCGCGTAATTGAGCCATTGATTACCCTAGCTAAGACAGACAGTGTTGCTAACCGTCGTCTTGCATTTGCTCGCACTCGTGATAACGAAGTTGTGGCAAAACTATTTAATGAACTAGGCCCGCGTTTCGCGGCTCGCCAAGGTGGTTACACTCGCATTCTTAAATGTGGTTTCCGTACTGGTGATAAAGCTCCAATGGCTTACATTGAGCTTGTAGACCGCCCAGCTGCTGAAGAAGCTGCTGAGTAATCTATACTAGATTCTTAATACAAAAGCCGAGCATTAGCTCGGCTTTTTTGTGTCTGTAGAACAAGGAAAAGATAATAGAAATTGCACCATGATGTTTGGCACTTTTTGCTTGTCTTATCTGCTCCAATTTTCAAAAATGTCTCGTATCTCGTATCTCGT
>NZ_JBFRLK010000047.1:15068-15694 GCF_041469805.1 Vibrio sp. 10N.286.48.C11
TATCTCGTATCTCGTATCTCAAATATCTTTTCTTCCACGCACAAAAAAGAGCACCGAAGTGCCCTTATTAGATTTTAAGCTAGCTATTAATAACTAACGATTATTGCCATATAGCTGAAAGTGAATCCATCAGGCCGCTCGTTGCACCTTGTGACTGCAGTGCTTGAAGAATGATGGGTGCAAATGTTGTAACCATTGATGGATCCATACCTAATCCAGAAAACGCACTTTCAACGGCACCTTGTGAGCTTAGTAGCGATGATAGACCAGTAGACTCAAGGCTCGACATACCCGGAATAAGTGTCGCGAGTTCTTTGTTGTCGGCTGTGCCAAGAGAGTTTTGTGCAAGGGCTAACATTGAACCAATACCGCCAACTGCTTGGTCGCTGGTAACAGAAGCTTGGTCAGCTACCGTATCCACAAGCGGTGTTGTTTCGTTCTGCTGAGACCACATATTTACTGCAGCCATCAGTGCAGTTTGGGATAGTTGGGAATAGTTGGTATCTGATGATGAACTGGTTTGTTCAGAGTCGCTAGTGCTAGCGCAAGAGACAACAGCAAGGCTGCTGAGCATAGTGATGAGTATTTTCTTCATTATTCTTCCTTAAGTAATAAAGTAATAAAGT